>JAYEJU010000044.1 GCA_034660655.1 Patescibacteria group bacterium
AATGCAATACCACCAGTTTTAATATGGCATGTTGCAAAAGCATTGATTGAACAAATTGAAAAAAAATAAGGAGTTTTGAAAAATGGAATTCACCCCCAGCCCCTCTTCCATTTTTCAAAACAAAAAAATCAAATACAATAATAAAAAGCCCACCAAAAACGGAATAAAATGGATAAATTTTTCAAAAATACGCAAGGCACGTTGCGCTCTCACTCCGCTATCGCTCCGTTCGGCTCGCCTAACACAGTATATGCGGTTCGCTCGTTGCACTTCGCTCTCCCATATTTTGCTCCGTTTCACTCCGCAAAACATCGCATATACTGAAACGTTGTACGAAATAAATTTTTTATCTTGGTGGAGATTTGAATATTTAAGTGTTTTGAACACGACGAAAATTTGATTTTTTTATTAATTTAAAAGGGGAGACATTGTGTTTTCTCCGCTCCGCTACGAAAACGATTTATTTACAAATAATCACATGAAAGAACAAAATTATCAAACCAATCAAACAACACAAGAAGAACAGGATATTAACGAATCTGTTTATCAACCAAAGAAAAAAAAGAGGTGGCTAAAAATCACAATTTGGATAGTCGCAATCATAATTATTATTACAATCTTATTATTTTCTTTTCCGTATATATTAAACATAATATATGGCAAAGACGCTCCTTCTCCAGATGATAGTGATTTAGTATTGTCCGCTGCAAACATTCCTAAAAATGATAATAGTTATTTTGACCTAATTAAATTAAGTAGTATTTTGGATGGCCAAACAAAAAAGGCGCAGATTAAAATTGACATACCCAGTGGTATAAATGACTTAAAATTTTTAGAAAGTAATAATTGGGATATTAACTTGATCGAAGAATTATTAAATAAAAACGAAAAAGCCCTACAAATTTTTAGTGAAGCCGCAAATAAAACACAATTTCAATTTGACATAACAGGAAATCCCGAGAATATACAACCAAATATGCCGGTTGTAGCTCTTAATTCATGGCGCCAAATTGCAAGGATTAACGCAATAAAAGCGATCTATCTAATGCGACAAGGCGAAGAAGAGTCCGCTTTTAATGAAGTAATAAAAATTATAAAAATCGGACACGATATAGAAAAATCAAAAAACATTCATTTACTAGGTTATTTTGTTGGAATTGCCATTGAGCAAGAAGGCTTGAAAACAATGCAGACTTTAATAAGTAATACATCTTTACCTTCAGAAATTTTATCATTTTATCAAGAACAAATTCAAAAATATCGACCCACAAATAACAGCGACCAGCTCCGTGTAGAATATTTGAGCTTTAAAAATGCGATTAACTATGTTCAAAATTCAGGTCTTGATAAGGACATGCAAAATTTATCAAAAAATAATTTTTATTTTAAGCCAAACCAAACTCTTGAATTTGTGATTAAACACTATCGTCAAATGATAGATAGATTTGAAAAGCCATGTTATGACGCATCAAACATTACAGGTAATTTACCGGAAGTATTGCCATGGAAAATTTATTTTACAGAAAATGCAGTTGGTAAAATGCTGGCTAGTCTGACAATGGTTGCCCTGGATGGGGTACGTGATAAAAAATGTAATATTGATACATTGATAGATTCAGCTGATATATTATTCGCTATAAAAAAATATCGTCTAGAAAAAAAGTCATACCCACAAAGCCTGCAGAGCTTAAGCCCGAATTATATCATTAAACTACCCGATGACCCTTTCAGCGGGCAACCTTTTATTGTTAATATTAAAGATTCAACAATACATTCTGTCGGTGCTAATCAAAATGATGACAATGGACAAAGTGATGACATTTTATCTAGCTATAATTTTGCTGTTGTTAAAGCTAAAACTATTGATATTACAAAAAAAACCCAACCTAACGCCAACTTGGATAGCGACAAAGACGGCTTAACCGACGAAGATGAAATAATATATGGTACTGACCCAAATAATAGCGACACAGATGGCGACGGCTACTCAGATGGTCAAGAAATATCCCATGGATATGACCCCCTACATTAATAATAATTAATTGAAAAAAAATGTTAAGCTTAGCAAATATTATAATTTTATTAGCTTCAATTAGAGTATTAAACCAGACCCAAAAACCTTTGTATCCGGCCTTAATTTAGATTGTCATAAGATTTATATTTGGATTGCTGTTTGGAGATGCACTAATATCCGTATTAATTATATCTATAATATCATTCGTTTTAGCTTTTGTTTATTTCTGGTTACTAACCAAAACAGAAGGGTCAATATTTTGGTGGATAATCCTTATGCTCGGAATAGCAATTGGATTAATTTAAAAAAATAATATCCAAAGATGAATAATAAGGAGTTTTAAAAAAATTGAATTTACCCCTTTAATTCCCCTCTTCCATTTTTTCAAAACAAAAAATCAAATTTTCTTTTCCGCAAAAAAGAATTAAAGCGATTAAAACCAGATAAAAAATTTACATCGTACAACACCTGCATATGCGGTTCCAGAAATTTACATTAACTAAATTT
>JAYEJU010000045.1 GCA_034660655.1 Patescibacteria group bacterium
AGGAGATTATGAAATTTCATTATGGTGGACAGAATGGGCAAGCAGATCAGACAATGTTGCTGTTGAAATACGAGACGGAGCAGTATTATTGGAAACAATTCATATAAATCAGCAAGTAAACGGAGGCAAATGGAATATCATTAACACATACAGCTTTACTGGAACAGCAAATATAATAATAATATCAACAGGAGATGGAACAAGCACTTGCGCTGACGCAGTAAGATTTGAGCCATAGCAATTTTAATTTAGCTAGACTATATTTTTTTGAAGTTAATTAAAAATATCACATTTTTTACAGCATTATAAGAAAAATAAAAAAAGCGCCTTGTTTAAGGCGCTTTTTTCTTTAATAAATTATTTTTTTAAAATTGTTTGCGAAAGTTCTTTTTTCTTTTCCAACATCAATTTTTTTGTGTCTGCCTCTAAATTCAGTCGTAAAACAGGTTCTGTGTTTGAAGCGCGGACATTAAACCACCAATTATTATATTCCACTGTGATCCCGTCTAATTTAAACTGTTTTCCATTGGAATATTTCTTTTTTATTTCTTTAATTTTTTTGTTTTTGTCAAGTATTTTAAAATTTGTTTCTTCTATTTGATAATATTTTTGGAAATTTTTTACTATTTGAGATATTTTTTGATTTGATTTTGACAGAATTTCTAAAATAATTAAAGCTGTTATTATACCGCTGTCAGCATAAAAATTGTCGCGATAATAATAATGTCCGGAAAGTTCACCCCCGAATATAGCGTTATTTTTTTTCATTGTTGCTTTTATAAAAGAATGTCCAACTTTTTCTATTATTGGTATTCCGTTATATCCTTTAATAGTTTCAGGCACAATATGTCCGCATCTTAAGTCGTAAATTATTTTTTCATTCGTATTTTTTACTAAAATATTTTTAGCGATTATAGCCGTGATTATAGCTCCTGATATTGGCTTGGCTTTTTCATTAATAAAAAAAACTCTGTCAGCGTCGCCGTCAAACGCCATTCCTAAATCAGCTTTTTCTGTCTTTACTTTTTTTATTAAATCTTTTAAATTTTTTTTCTCCATCGGGCTTGCCAGATGATTTGGAAAATTTCCGTCTAATTTAAAATAAAGAGGAACAATTTTCGTTGGAAGTTTGTTAAAAAAAATTGGAACAATTTTTCCTGCCATTCCATTGCCTGCGTCAATAACTATTTTTAAAGATTTTATTTGTTTTTTGTTTATAAAAGATAAAGCAAATTTTTTATAATCTTGTAAAATATTTTTTTTGAAAATTTTACCTTTATTTTTTAACACTTTATATTCTTTTGTTAATTCTTTAATTTTTTTAAGTCCTGTGTCTTCGCTGACAGGTTTTGCTTTTTTAAGGCAGAATTTAAATCCATTGTATTTGCCTGGATTATGAGAAGCAGTAATCATTATTCCAGGCAAATTTAATTTTCCTGACGCGTAATATATAGTGTCTGTTGAAACCAAGCCAATATCAATAACATCAACGCCAGAGTCGTTTATTCCTTGAACAAGTTTTTTAAAAATTTTATTGGAAGAAATCCGCATATCTCTGCCGACAATAATTTTTTTGCTTTTCGCAAAATGCGCGAAAGCATTGCCAATAAGTTTAGTGTCATTTTCGTCAAGTTGAGAAGGATAAATTCCCCTTACATCATAAGCTTTAAAAATAGAATAATCCATATTGCAAATTAAAAATTTAAAATTAAAAATTATGGAGTTAATTTTTTTTAAAAAATTTTTATGAAATAATTTAATACAAGCTTTTACTCTTTAATTTATTTTATTATATCATCTTTTGCGCCTTTGTAAAATATGTGGTATAATATAATTGATTTAAAATTCCGAACAATATTAATTTTTTGGGTATTCGGATAATTTTTGTGATTTTGAGTCACTATACCTATGCGACAAGTAAAACCAAAAACCAATGAATTATTTTCACCAGGTCATAGGGCTTGTCCTGGCTGTGGTTTAGCAATCACGGCGCGTTTAGTAGCGGAAGCAGCTGGACCCAACACTATTATTTCAAACGCTACAGGATGTTTAGAGGTAACAACAACCCCTTATCCAGAAACCGCGTGGGGAATGCCTTGGATACATTCGCTTTTTGAAAACGCTTCAGCTGTTGCTTCAGGCATTTCAGCCGCGTTAAAGCAAAAAAAGCAGAGCAATGTTAAAATAATCGCGCAGGGAGGAGACGGCGCTACTTATGATATCGGGTTTGGTTTAATTTCTGGAATGTGGGAAAGACAAGAAGATATATTGTATATTTGTTATGATAATGAAGCATATATGAATACAGGCGTGCAAGCGTCAGGAGCGACTCCTTATGGCGCTCATACAACAACAACTCCAAAAGGTAAAAAATCAATCGGCTCAACTTTTTTTAAAAAAGATATGCCTGCGATAGCAATGGCGCATAATTTGGCTTATGTCGCGACAAGTTCAGCAGGCTATCCAACTGATGTTCAAAATAAAGTAAAAAAAGCTTTATCAATTAAAGGTTCTAAATACATTCAGATTTTGACGCCTTGTGTTCCTGGCTGGGGAATAAACGCGAAGCAGACAATAATGCTTGGCAAATTGGCGCATCAAACAGGTTTATGGCCAATATATGAGGTTGAAGCAGGGACAATAACAAATGTGATGTCATTTCCTAAAAATCCGCCAAAAGTAGAAGATTATTTAAAATTACAAAAAAGATTTGCGCATTTGTTCGCGAAAAAAGAAAATAAAAAAGAAATTGAAAAAATTCAAAATATAGCAAATAATAATATTAAAAAATATAAATAAAAAATAAGTTAATTTATCCACAGAAAAGCTCTGCTTTTTATTTTTTTTAGTTTAAAATGGCTGGTTGACAAGCACAATATATGGTATTATAATAATATTAGAAATACTAAATATTGTAAATTTTTTTTGTCATTCTGAACTTCTTGCCTGCCGGCAGGCAGGGATTCAGAATCTGCAAGTTTATAAAGCAGATTTCGTGTCAAGCACGGAATGACATCAATATTTTATGAAATGTTTTAATTGCCATTATTTTGACACAAAAGTAATAGATTCGCGCTTAACAAACCAAGATTTTGCTGTTCGGCGGCGCAGAGAATGTTTGAAATGCGGATTTCGTTTTTCTACTTTAGAAGAAGCTGTAATTTTTGATTTAACAATTGTTAAACAGAATCACGGGCGAGAAGTTTATAATAAAGAAAAAGTAGAAAAAGGATTAAAAAAAGCTTTGGAAAAAAGACAAACTTCTGATGAAAAATTTAAAAAACTGGTTAATCAAATAGAAATTGATTTGCAAAAATTAAAAAAGAAAGAGATTGAAAGCAAGGAGATCGGAGAGATAATAATGAAAAGATTAAAAGGAGTGGATAAGGTGGCTTATATTCGTTTTGCTTCTGTTTATAAATCATTTGAAGATCCTGAAACTTTTAGAAAAGAGATTAATGAATTATTAAAAAAGAAAGTTAAAAAAAATAAAAAAAGTAAAAAATAATAAATTACTTTTTGTCATTCCCGCGAAGGCGGGAATCTAGATTTTACAAAATAAACACTGGATTCCCGCCTTCGCGGGAATGACAGAATATACTTATTTTATCTGGTTTCATAAATGAATTATCCAACAGCAAGCTGATGGGGTATATCTACGATTTAAAGTAATTATAAATAATAATATTAAAAAAAATTATGTCCAAAAAAAAGATTAGTAAAATTTTAAAAAGAGACGGAAAAATCTCTGATTTTAATGAGAAAAAAATTCAAGAAGCAATTTTAAAAGCTTTAAATATTACTGGCGAAGCAATTAAGTCAGAAAAAAAAGCTAAAATTTTGTCTGAAAAAGTAATTGAAATTTTAGCTAAAAAATTTCACAGCCGTTCAATCCCCGCCGTGGAGGAAGTTCAAGATATTGTTGAAGAAGCCTTAATAACATCTAGGCTGATTAAAACAGCCAAAGCTTATATTCTTTATCGTGACCAAAGGGCAAAATTAAGAGAAGTTGAAAGCTTAATTGATTCCAGCGAGCTAATGAAAAAGTATTTAGACAAACTTGATTGGCGGATAAAAGAAAACAGCAATATGAGCTATTCACTGCAGGGGCTTAACAACCATATCGCGTCAGCTGTTTCTTCCAGATATTGGCTGAATAAAGTTTATTCTAAAAAAATAGGCGACACGCACACAGAAGGAGATATTCATATTCATGATTTACAATTGTTGGCTCCTTATTGCGCTGGCTGGGATTTAAAAGATTTATTGGTTAGGGGATTTGGAGGCGTGAGCGGAAAAGTTGAATCAAAGCCGGCAAAACATTTTAGAACAGCTTTGGGGCAGATTATAAATTTTTTTTATACTTTGCAAGGCGAAGTCGCAGGCGCGGAAGCTTTTTCAAATTTTGACACTTATTTAGCTCCGTTTATTAAATATGATAAATTAAATTATGACGAAGTAAAACAGGCTTTGCAAGAATTTTTATTTAATATTAATGTTCCGACAAGAGTAGGATTTCAAACGCCATTTACAAATTTAACAATGGATTTATTCGCTCCTAATATGATGAAAAATGAAAGCGTTATTATCGGCGGAAAACCGCAAAAAGAAAAATACGGCGATTTTCAAAAAGAGATGGACACATTAAATATGGCTTTCGCGGAATTAATGATGGAAGGCGACGCAAAAGGCAGAGTTTTTACTTTTCCAATTCCGACCTATAATATCACGAAAAATTTTGACTGGGATAGTAAAGTAATGTTAAAAGTTTTTGAAATGACGGCAAAATATGGAATTCCTTATTTTTCAAATTTTATAAATTCTGATATGAGCCCAGAAGACGCGCGAAGTATGTGTTGTCGTTTGCGTTTGGACAACAGAGAATTAAGAAAAAGAGGGGGCGGGCTTTTTGGAGCTAATCCTCTGACTGGTTCTATTGGAGTAGTCACAATTAATTTGCCAAGAATAGGATATCTATCAAATAAAAAATTTCCAAAAGATATTGAAAAAGCTAAAAAATATTTTTTTGAACGACTAGCGGGATTTATGGATGTTGCCAAAGACAGTTTGGAAGTTAAAAGAGAACTAATTGAAAAATTATCTGATAACGGGCTTTATCCCTATGCTCGGCATTATTTAGACGGAATTAAGAAAAAGTTTAATCAATATTGGAAAAATCATTTCGCGACAATTGGAATTAATGGAATGAATGAAGCATGCTTAAATTTATTTGGCGAAAATGTAGGTTCTGAACAAGGAAAAAAATTCGCATTGGAAATTATGGATTTTATGAGAGGAAAAATGACCAAATATCAAAATGAAACTAATAATTTATATAATTTAGAAGCAACGCCAGCCGAAGGCGTGACAAGAAGGTTTGCTAATTTAGACAAAAAAAAATATTCAGACATAATTGTCGCGAATGAAAAAGAAGTAAAAGAAAAAGGAGTGGCGCCTTATTATACAAATTCTAGCCATCTTCCAGTTAATTTTTCAGAAGATATTTTTGAAGTTCTTGATTTGCAGGATGAACTTCAAACAAAATATACTGGCGGAACAGTTATACATGGATTTATTGGCGAGAAAATGCCGTCAGTTGAAGCGACCAAAAAGATTGTTAGAAAAATCGCTGAAAATTATCGTCTTCCATATTATACTATTAGTCCGACTTTTAGTATTTGTCCAGAACATGGATATATTGCTGGCGAACATTTTAAGTGTCCAAAATGCAAAGCAGAAACAGAAGTTTATTCAAGGGTTGTAGGGTATTTGCGACCAGTAAAACAATGGAACGATTCAAAACAGGCGGAATATAATAAAAGAGTAGAATATAAAATTAAAAATTAATATATTGCTTGTAGTGTGTTTTTGTAGTGGCGGGTCTTGTATCCGCCCTTATTACAAAATTATAATTTATGTTTAAATTCCCCCTTTAGCAAAGTGGGATCAAGGAGGATTTTATAATTTAAAATTTAAAAATCCTCCAACCTCCTTTTCCAAAGGAGGATTAATTATAAAAAGTTTTTTATTTTTATGCTGATCGCTGGTTTGCAAAAAATGTCTCTTATAGATTATCCAAATAAAATGACCGCTATAATTTTCACGGTCGGCTGTAATTTTGATTGCGCTTATTGCCATAATAAAGATTTGTTTAAAGATAAAAACATAAAAGATAGATTAATTTCAGAAAAAGAAATATTTGAATTTTTAAATAAAAGAAAAAATATTTTAGAAGCTGTTACAATTACGGGAGGCGAGCCGACTCTGCATAAAGATTTGCCGGATTTTATTAACAGAATTAAAAAACTTGGTTTTTTAGTGAAATTAGACAGCAATGGAACAAATCCCGTGATGTTAAAAGAGTTAGTCAATAAAAAATTAGTTGATTATGCCGCGGTAGATATCAAAGCGCCGTTTAATAATGAAAAATATAAAAAAATTGTTCAAGTTGATTGTTCTAATTTTTTAAAAAATATTTCAGAGAGTGTGGAATTTTTATTAAAAGACAGAATTGATTTTGAATTTCGCACAACATTAACTAAAGGACTATTGACACAAGGTGATATCGTAGACATTGTAAAAAAAATTAAAAATAACAGAATATATTATTTGCAGAATTTTGTTTTTCCTGAAAAGCAAGAATTTAAAAATATGGACGAGAATGGAGAAGTAGTGTATAATAAATTAAAAAAGTTAAAGCCGATGGAAAATAGCGATTTAGAACAATTAAGAAACATTATTGAAAAAATGGGACAAAAATGTGAAATTAGAAATTAAATAAGTTTGTTATTTTTAGTATTGTCATTCTCAATTTGACTGGGAATCTAACATAAATAAAATTATGAGCAAAAAAAATTTATCAGACGCGAAAATAGAAGAGCCGACAAATTTAATGGAAACGAATGATGATAAGATTATCAGGCTTTTAGAAGAGAATTTGGAAATTTCCAAAGAAAGTTTAAAATCAAATAAAAAAGTAACGCGCTGGGTTACTTGGCAAAAAATTAAATTTTGGGTTTATTTTGTTTTGATTATTGTGCCTTTAGGCTTGGCTGTTTTTTATCTTCCGCCTATTTTAAATCAAGGTTTGGAGCAATACAGGGATCTATTAAATAGTTTTATGGCTATTGGTCAGCAAGGAAATTTAAATGATGTTAATTTAGAAGATTTTAAAAGAATGAGATAAATTTTATTTGGCAAGTTAAGTTTTTTTATAAGAAAGAAACCATAAAATAGAGTTTCTTTTTTTTACCTTGAATAAAAAAATTTTATAAGTTATAGTTTATTATATGTCTATTCAAGATTTGATACAACAATTTAGCGAGTTAAAAGAAAAAATAAGAAAAATAGCAGAGTTGCTTAAAATTGAAGATAAAAAAATAAAATTTAAGGCATTAGAAATAGAAATGTCAGGAAGCGATTTTTGGGATGATCAAGAAAGAGCGCGCGTTGTTTCGCAAACAGCCAATGATTTAAAAGAAGAAATTGAAAAATGGGAGAAAATAAAAAAAGAAGTTAATGATTTATTAGAATTAGCTGAGAATAAAGACGAAGAATTGGAAGATCAATTAAAAAAAGAATTAGAAAAAAAAGAAAAAGAATTTTTTAAAATGGAATTTTTTGTTTTGTTTTTTGGCAAATATGATAAGAATAATGCTATTTTATCAATTCACGCAGGCACAGGAGGTGTTGACGCTCAAGATTGGGCGGAAATGCTGTTAAGAATGTATTTAAGGTTTTGCGAAAATAAAAAATGGAAAATTAATATTGTTGATAAAGCGAGCGGAAACGAAGCAGGCATAAAAAGCGTTACTATCCATATTAAAGGCAAAAACGCTTATGGGTTTTTAAAAAGCGAAGCAGGAACGCATCGCTTGGTTCGGATTTCTCCTTTTGACGCGGAAAAAATGCGCCATACTTCTTTTGCTTTAGTTGAAATATTGCCTGAATTTTTAGAAACAAATAAAATTAAAATTAAAGATGATGATTTGAAAATAGAAACTTTTAAATCTTCCGGGCATGGCGGACAAGGAGTTAACACAACAGATTCTGCCGTAAGAATTGTTCATATTCCAAGCAAAATAACTGTTGTTTGCCGTAATGAAAGATCTCAGTTGCAAAATAAAGAAACAGCGCTGAAAATTTTACAAGCTAAACTTTTAGCAAATCAAGAACAAGAAAAAAAACAAGAACAAAAAGAATTAAAAGGTGAAATTAAAAAAGCGGAATGGGGCGCTCAAATTCGCAGTTATGTTTTGCAGCCTTATAAAATGGTAAAGGACCATCGCACAAAATTTGAAACACAGGAAGTTGACAAAGTTTTAGACGGAGAGATAGACGGATTTATTGAAGAATATTTAAAATTTTTAAAAAAATAAAAAATTTTATTTGACTATTTAATATCGTAGATATATAATATAGATGTCTATTCAATATCGTAATTTTTAAAGATGAAAGCAAATCAAAATACAACAAAAAATATATCTCTTTATAATCCTTGGTATCAGGATAAAAATTTTTTATTTTTGGAAAAAAAATATAAAAAAAGAAAACAGTATTATGATGTAGAAAAATATTTAGATAAAGAGCTTATTATTTCCGTTATTGGATTAAGAAGAACGGGTAAAACAACCATTATTAAGCAGATAATTAACGCTTTGTTAAAAAAAGTAGCTTCAAAACAAATATTTTTTTACCAGTTTGATGAGGAAAATATTGATTTAGAATCGAAATTGGATTTTTATTTCCAAAATATTTTAAAGCAGGATATTTATAAAGCAAATTGTTATGTGTTTTTAGATGAATTGCAAAATATTTCTAATTGGCAGGTGGTTTTGAAAAAATATTATGATATTAACAATAAAATTAAATTCATTATCAGCGGATCAACTCATTTATATCTGCATAAAAACACCAAAGAAAGTTTGGCTGGCAGAATAATAAATATAGATATACGTCCTTTTAGCTGGCATGAATTTCTCAATTTTAAATATGAAAAAAATTATGATTTTTTAAAAAACATTTTTGAAAATAATTTTTTAGAGATAGTAAAAAATAATCGTGATATATTACTATACAAAAATGACCTAAAAACATTTTTGTCTTATGGTGAGTATCCTTATTTTTTTCATGAAGTAAATTCTTTTGAATTGGATAAATATTTTAAAGATTCAATCTTGGATAAAATTTTTTCTCGCGATATAAAATTATTTGATATTGACAATCACAACGCTTTTTTTCAGCTTTTTAAAGTTTTAAATAAAGATAGCGCCCAGGAAATAAATTTACAAAATATTTCAAGAGAAATCGGATTAAATGTTATTACCATTAAAAGATATATCGGAATTTTAGAAAAAATGTTTTTATACCATTATATTTATAAATACACTAAAAGTATCAGACAGCAGATAAAATCATTTAAAAAAGGATATGTTGCTTCTCTTAATTTGTCAAAAGTTTCTTTAAATATTGATTATTTAGATATTAGCAATGAGCAATTCGGGCATATAATAGAAACTTTTATTTATAATGAAATAATAAAAAATAATATCGATAATATTAATTTTTATAATAATACCAAGATTAAAAAAGAAGTTGATTTTGTAATTGCAAATAACAAAAAAATTATTCCAATTGAAGTTAAGATAAACGATCAGATAAATAAAGCGCATCTTAAAAATTTAGTTTATTTTATGGAAGATAATAAAATAAACAACGGCATTTTAATTTATGGGGGAGAAGAAATAAAAACCATAAAAATCAATAAATTAAAAATAGATTGTTTGCCGTATTTTATGATTTAAAAATAATCTTATATTGGAATAAGAAAAAAATTTATATAATTTAGATCAAGCTCATAAAGAAGCTAAAATAATTGAGAAGAAAGCTGAATAGTTGTCAGATAGGGAAGGGGTTAAGAAAGTGAAATAACGGGTTTGATTTTGATAAAGCCAAAAGTTTAAAATATTTGAATAAATAATTTGAATAAATAAAACGCTACATTCTAATCCAAACCTTAATTAACTAAAAAAAGACATTTTTTTTGGTATAATTGTTTAATCTAACAAATTAACAATTAACCAATAAAAAGATGCCTTATAAACATATTACATCAATACAGCG
>JAYEJU010000046.1 GCA_034660655.1 Patescibacteria group bacterium
TTTAAGTTTATCTTGAATTATAAATATTATAACATAAAAATAAAAAACAACCAATAAAAAAATAAAAGTTTTCAACAGTTGGATTTTGTATAAAAAAACAAAAATTCGTTTTTTATAAACGAATTTTCTTTAACTATTTTATTATATATTATCTGTTAAGACAATATAGAAATGTCCTACCTTATTAAATCAGTTAATTATCTTTGAATTAAAATTAGCTGTTTATTTTTTATTTTCAATCTTTTTTATTCTATTATAAAATAATAACTATTTTTTTTTATTAAAACATTTTTTCTTGATTTTATTTATGTCATTAAATTTTATACTATCAATTATACTTAAAAGGTTCATAAGACCCATATTTATTATCATTTTATACTTTTACACATGGCTATCATATTAGATTTTAATTTAAATCTTGCTTTTTTATAAATATGAATAGCTGGCAAATTTTTAGCGTCAACCTCTAATATCAATTTTTTACAACCAAGCTTTTTTGCCTCACGTTCTATTAAACCAAGCGCCTTCTGTCCATAGCCTAATCCTTGTTTGGAATAATCAATTACCATACCAAAAGAAAATTCTTTTTTGCCTGACATCCTGCGTAGACTAAAGCTCCCCAATTTTTTATTGCCAAGTTCAACAATATACATATAGCGAAAATTCTTATTAGCCATCTTTTCAATTTTTTTTGCTGTCATTTTTTTAAATAATAAAAACTTTGTATTTTTGGGGTTATACAAAGAAGATACATATTTATAATCATCTTGATTTCTAACTATCCTGCATTTCATAAATAAATGGGGCAAGTAATAAAAATTACCTGCTCCACAATTTTATAAAATTCATTTAAAGCAAAATGGATCGCTCGCATTTACCCTTCCTGTTTTTTTATAAGCTCGCGCTCTACATCCGCCACAAAAAGATAAATATTCACAGCTAGCACAAGGATTATCATATTTAGCTCTATCTCTAATTATACCAAGAATTGATGATTTAAGCCAAATATCGTATAAATGCGTTTGATAAACATTACCAATCACTAAATAGAAAAATGGACAAGGGATAACATCTCCATTTGATCTAACCACAATAGAAGCTATACCTGCGGTACACCCTCCCTTGTTACCAATATATCTATCTGCTTTATCTTTTTGTAAAAGTGAATACAAAGGACAAGTGGGTCTTAAAATTTTGCCGGATTTGTAAAGAGCAAATATTTTCTCCATTGTTACTTTATATTGATTCAATGGAATAGCTAATTCACAATCGTCATTTGGAATAAAAATATTAACACCCACATCTAAATTTCTTTCCACAGCCAACTTAACCATTTTGTCCAAATTAGACATGCTTTCTTTGTGCACAGTGGAAAATAAGTAGGTATATATATTTTGACTATTGTAATGACAAGCTAAATCCAATATTGCATTTTGATCACTGTGGCGTGCGAGAGAACCTGCATATTCATAACTTAAATGAACAGCACCAAAACATCTCAATAATTCAATGGGGATTTCTTCTATTTTCCCATTAGACTGAATAACAAATCTAATCTCAAAATTATTTTCCGCTATCCACGATAGCAAGTCATTTAAATAGGGATACATTGAGGTTTCGCCTCCTGTTAAAACCACAGTATCTACACTTTCTTCAACGGCAAATAAAATTAAATCCTTTGCCAGCTCTAAAGGCATATCAATAGTTTTCCCCTTATCTCTTTTCTTTTGATAACAAATTTGACAGTCTTTATTACATCTATTGGTTAATTCCATCTCGAGCAAATGAAGACCCAATAAAGTCGCATCTAAAATCTCGTTCATCGGAAAATTCTCCTTTCTGATATTTATAAGTCCATGCCCTACATCCACCATAACATTTATGAGCTTTAGCACAACTTTTGCAATTAGTCGGCAATTTATACTCACGAAAAAATTTAAAACCTTGTCCATTCTCCCAAATTGAAGCTATATCTGCCTGCAAAATATTACCACAGAAATACTCAGCAGTGGTAAAATAATCACAAGGGTAAACGTTTCCGTTAGCCTTAACAACAATCTTATCTCTACCGCCAGCACAGTCGGGACTGTTGTTGTCAAAATAGGAATCCGACGAGGGTAAAAAAAGATTTTGAAATCCGCCTCTAAAAGTTAATTTATCAGCAGGAATTTTTTTTAATTTTTCGGCATAATCCAAAATTAAACTTTCATTGATTTCCAAAGCATGTTTTTCAAAATTATTTCCGATAAAAGGCACTGGCATAAATGCTGCAAATTGGTGTATCTTATAATTTTCATTCCAGTAGTTAAAATTATCAAGTAGCAAATCATAATTTAGATTTATCAAAACCATATTAATACATACTTTTACGGGATAATTTTGACAAACCTCCAAATTCTTTTTGACTTTCTCAATTGCCTTATCAAAACCTATAATTCTGTCCTGTAATTTTGTATGAGCATGTATAGAGAATATTAACATGTCATCTTGATTAAGAAATGGCAAAATATTATTTACATCAAATGTTCCATTGGTATTTAATCCGATTTTAAAACCCTGTTCTTTAAATATTCTAACTGCTTCGTAAAAATCAGGGAACATAAATAATTCACCACCTGATAAATTCAGAAAATTAATTCCAAAGTTTTTTATCTTTTGAGATATGTTCATCCAAGTCTCAAATGAAAGTAGCTGGGTTGGCTCTTTCTTGTTACAACCAGCAAAACAAAAAACACAAAATCCGTTACACTCATCTGTCATCTCAAATTTGGCCATATTTGGCAAAGTAATATTCATCTTGTTCTCCTTATAAAAAAAGGGCTTCCTTGCAAAATAAGTAAGCCCTTATCCGGTGTTTTATGCTTTATCGTTAATTGCAATTAATAAGACATCCTCGCTTTGTGTAGTCTTTAACTGTCATTTGCCAATTATTTATGCTTACGGTCTTTGCGCCTCGTTTCGCCATCATAATAGCTATTTTACCTCCTTTTATTTTTTTGTAATGAGCTATATTTAATTTTATTTTAACAAAAATAAATTTTTTGTCAATAAATTTTGATCGACATTCTACTAACATTTATATCTCAATTATAATAAACAAAAAATTATGATTGAGATGAACCTTGATCTATAATAACTCCGCCAGATAAGTCGGAAAAATTTGCTCCTTCTCTCCCCACCAACCAGATCTGTGTTGGCCCCTCCTCCAACACGGGTCGCAACCTGTCCTGGGCTGTTAGCTACCAAAGCTTTCAGTCCGGGATTTTTTTCTTTTTTATCAAAAAACAACAAAACAAATAAATAAAATCAATGTTAAAATGTTACATTGTTAAAATATTAAAAGTGATATTATTATAACATAAAAATAAAAAACAACCAATAAAAAAATAAAAGTTTTCAACAGATAAAAACTAAATATTATTTTAGGGTATTTTTTGAAAAATAAACATAAAAGAAAAAAACACTATCCCCCATCACAATATCAAATAGTTTAACATTAGCTAAAAATATCGTCTTGACATTTTTTTGTTTTATGCCATTCTGATTTAATTTAATAAAAAACAAAAAGATGTATAGAAATTGTAAAATGAATATAAAAAATTCAACTAAAAAAGTAGTATTAGAGCTAACTTCGTCTTGTAATTTAAATTGTAAACATTGTTTTTACCGCCATAATAAAAAATACCATTCAAGTAATTTTTTGAAAAAAGAAAAATTTTTTGTTTTGATTGATAAATTTAAAAAAAATAACATTAGTAAATTAGTTTTAACGGGAGGAGAACCAACTATACATCCCAATTTTATTGAAATTGCTAATTATGCGAAAAAAAAGATTTCAAAAGTTACATTATGCACAAATGGAGTTATTAAAAATAAAAAACTTAGAGACAAAATCATTGACTTAAATTTTGATACTCCTGACTTCGTCATTGGGTCACCCAAAATAGAAATTTTTGAGCAATAATTTTTGTTGTTCAGATAGTTTTGCAAAAGCTGTTTTTGTTTTTCCGGAATCGGGTAAGGAGAATGAAACTTGATAAATACCTTTGGAAAATTCAATCGCTTTCTCCGGACTCATTTTCATTTTGTGTTTTTTAAGCAATCTTTCCAATTCTTTCCAAACTGTGTAAGCCGCAAAACAAATACAAATATGCGCTTCTATTCTTCTTTTCCTATAATGATAAATTGGCCTAATACGAAGATCCGTTTTTGATATTCTGAAAGCTTTTTCAATTTTCCAAAGATGAGAATAATTTTCAATAACCTGTTTTGCTGATAAATCCGTATTTGTGAGATATCCTTTCAAGCCATCCCATTTTTCATCTTCCTTAACTTTCGCGGTATCAAGCTTAATTTTAATTTCATTTTCCAATTTTAGAAATTTATTGTAACCTCTGCTGTTAATAGCGGTTTTGGTTAGTTTTCCGGAAGCTATTTTTTTCTTTAATCTTTTCAATCCTTTCTCTCTGTTGTATTTATCTTTTCTGGCTCTTTTATCCGAATAGGAAATTATTAATTTTGTTTTATCTTCCTTAACTATTAAAGAAATATTTCCATGTTTCAAATCTTTTGATCTTTTTAGAATTTCTTTTTTAACATTACCTTTCTCATTTTTAATTCTGGCGCCGATGATAAATTGATATTTTTGCTCTGACAGTTTTTTTAAATTGGACTTGGAAAACAATCCTGAATCAGCTGTAACAATTGGTTTTTTCTTAAAATCATACTTTGCTTGCGTTTGCTCAATAATCGGAAGCAGTGTTTTGCCTTCAAAAGTATTTCCTTCAAAAATATCATAAGCTATCGGATAGCCGTCTTTTCCAACCAATAACCCCAGCATTATTTGGGGATTTTGGAATTTTCCATCTTTGCTGAAACCTATTTTTCTCAAATCATCTTCATCTTCCGCTTCAAAATACAGAGTGGTCATATCATAAAAAACAATGGTAATATTTTTTGAAATCTTTTTAGTGTGTTCGTAAACTATTTTCTCAACTTGCTCTTTGTAATTTTTATCAAAGCGATCCAAAAATCTGTAAATCTTTCCAACATCAATTATTTTGTTGTGATGTATTTCAAAATACTCTGTTGTTTTTAATTTGCTTGCGGGATATGTCAGACGAGCTAAGACAATGTGCTTAAATAAATCTTCTGGAATTTTAGAAAAGCCAATGTCATTAAAAATATTTTCTAAGATTAGTTTTGGGCCAATGTTTTGAACTGAAACCATTTCGTCCAACGCTAAATAGTCGTGAAGTATTTGATCTCTTTCTGTAAAGAAATCAAATTGTTGTTGAGATGTTAATTCTATTACGCGCTGTTTCGCCTTGTGTATCAGCTGTTCTGTCTTTGCTTCGTCTTTACCGCAACCAACTGTTTCCACTAACACGCTTTTTCCTAAGTGTTTTCTAAGTATTTGAACACTTATACTTTTGCTCTTATTTTTCTTTTTTCTTATAAACATATCCCCATTTTAACATGGGTCACCCATTTTGCGAATATTACTAGTGTTTTTTACATTAGTTAAGCCATTATTTTTTTGAATTTTAAAAAGCGACGAAGTCAGGTGGGCTTTTTCTTATTTCACTAGTTTGATCTTAATTCCAATAACCCCGAATTTAGCTTGTTTATCTTTTGAATAAAAATTTTCAATTTCTTCAAATAGTGCTTCTCTTGAATCTCCGCCAAAATATGATGGTGGAAAATCTGAAAACAGACTCTCAAAATCTGGATATAGATACAAAGCACACACTGAGGTTGTTATTTTTCTATCCGGATTATCATTGCTTGAAAATTCGATTTGATCCCCGAGACTAATTTGTCTACGTTTTTCGTCATATAATCTTGATTCTATAATCTTGTTGCCACTAACAATTTTTTCAAACGGGGTAATGGCAAATTTCATTTTATAAGTCGTCATATTTTTATTTGTTATAAGTATAACTTTGCTTGATCAGCTCAAAAACTTGCTCAATCTCTTCTTCTTTTTCGAGCTTCACTTCATAATCTCCATTGCCCCAATGTCCGATTTTTTGCGGCTTGGTAAGGTCGCGGGCAATGCTGTTTGGGTCGTTTAATTCGCCGCTTGGCACAAATTGAAAAAAGAGAAAATCCAATCAAGCAAATCATCAGACTTTTTTGCGCAAAAGACGGAAAAGGAACTTTCAAAACTTGATGAGAAATTGGAAAAACTTATGAACGCCTATTTAGAAAGTGTTTTAAATATCAAAGAATATCAAAAAGCAAAAAATATTCTCATCAATCAAAAACAAGTTTTGAAAGACAAATTGAAGTCTTTTGAACAAAAAAGCAATAATCGGTTCGAACTCGCCGACAAGTTTATAAAAGACAGTAAACAAGCCAAAATTATCGCTTCCAAAGAATCCGCCAGAGGCGGACGGGATTTTCTAAAAAAGATTGGTTCGAACTTTCAAATCCAAAACCAAGAACTTTCTTTTTGCCCACGCGGAGCGTGGCAAATCGTTGCAAATTCAGCCCTTTGCGCGCACGGCGCGCCGTTTGCAGAGCTTCGCTCTGCTCGCAATTCTGCCAAAACTGACAAAATTGTAAATTGGCGGTGCCTTTTGGTTGAAATTCTAACTTTTTTTGAACAGAACCCCGACTGACGCATGCTCCGCGTGCGTGGTGGCTCTGAACTAAATCGTACGCTCGTAGAGCGTGGTAATTCAATTGGTGCGTTTCCGCTCGCCTCCGCGGAGTTTATCCCGCACTTCGTTGCGGGGCTATGACAAACCAAAACAGAAATTTTTTCATTACATTTTTTTATTTTTTTTCTGCCCCCCTTTTTTTTAATAGGAGATGAAAAATTTTCTGTTTTGGTTATTCCGCCTTTGGCGGAATTAATTACTGGATTTCTTTTATTTAATTATGCCCCCTTTTTTTTAATAATAAGGAAAAGAACATGTTTCTGTTTTTTAGGGGAACAGAAAAATATAAAATTTTCCGTCTGTGGCGAATTTTCGTCCTTAAATTCTACGTTCGTTAATATAATAATTATAAATTACAGTTCTGCCTCCATAAATTTTATATTTTAAAAAAATTAATAATCCAATATTAAGCATTTTCTTTGCATTCTATTATAACATAATCTGTATTTTTTATTTCCATTCCCAAAAAATAATATAAATTAAATCAATATTTTTTGCTCTTCCTGTGGACAAAATATTATATTATCCCAAAATTCTACGTTAAACTGAATTTTTTTAAAACAATCTAACTTATTATCAGTAACTTCAAATACTTTTTCTTTAGTACTCTTTGCCGTCAATGTGTCCTATTTTTGATCGGTTTCAGACCAGATTAATCTTTTATCTTCAGAATTGCTTCCTTGGAAATAGATTGCATCTATATTATCGTAGGTATTAGGAATAGAAATATCCCCATACCCTTTCATTAGTACACGTAAATATGTCCAGTATACATTAATGTAAAGTGTGCTGTTCCGATACTCAGTTTTATACCCACTAAACATAGCCCCACTATTGCCTCCAAAATCAATTTTAAGATTAATAACATCATCAGATATTATAATCGAGCTAATATTAATTTTATCTGTGACAACATGTATCCTGAATACTTTCGGAATAAGTATGAATACTCCAATTATCACAATAACAAGAAGAAGGGGCAGTAAAATTTGCTTATTTAACATGCTTTTAATTGTAATACAATTAAGTTTAATTGTCATATTTTGAACTCTTTATAATAGCATCAGTACCATTGGCATAATACACATCAATATTATCAAGTGGAAGTGGATCAGTTATACGGTATTCTAATGGCCATGTATTTCGGATGTTTTCGGCAAGCGTTTTAGGAGTGTTGATAATCCATCCATTGCTAACTTCATAATTCCAAGGGGCTATTTCGTTCCACACGCCCTTGGCAAAACTTGAACAATTTTGTAGTTCACTCCACTTATCGTGCGATCCAACCCAAGATGTTAGCTTATCTAGCATGGTTGAATTTAGCGCATATGAGATAGAAATCCTTCCGTTGTATGCTGATTGTTTTTGTATCAACCATGACTCGAGACTATACCAAAGACCTATATGCTCGCTGGCAACAGGTACCGGTCCCCATGTACCGAGAGATAATGATTCACCAATTTCAAGATTTGGAAATTTACCAACATCAATGCTCTTATTAGTTACATTCTTTACTGCAATAAAAGCGTGGCTTCCGCCGTCTAAACTATAGCTAAAAGAAGTAAAAAGGATATTTTCAGTCGGATCAGCAAACACAGTCAGTATTGCCACCACATCTCCAATTTTATCCAAGTCCCCATAAAAATCTTTCCTTGTCGGCATTGGGTCAATGCGATCGTTTAGTCCGTCACTATCTGTATCTTCCAAAAGTGGATCTGTACCGCCGTCAATTTCCTCTTTATCGGACAGTCCATCTCCGTCGGTGTCTTTTATGTATGGCAATGTGCCTTTGATTTTTTCTTCTTGGTCGCTCAATCCGTCACCGTCAGAATCTACGTTGTTCGGGTCGCTCTTAATATTGTAATAGCGTCCTCGAATATCTGTCCATGTGCTCCCCATTTCTTCACCGTCGCTAAGACCGTCACCGTCGGAATCAAACTTACTTGGGTCTGAAATAATAACCGTACCCCAAAAGGTACGCATGCCGTTTATTTCAGCTGAATCGGAAAGCCCATCACCGTCGGTATCTTTTGTTGCTTCCTTGAGTGTTGCAAAAACTGAGATAAGATCAGACGCTTGGCTTACTTGGAAATACGCACCTCCCGTTTCTTCGGCAATTGAACGCAACAGCATTTCGTCAACACTGCTTCCGAGCCCGATGGTATAAATAATAATACCGTTATCAATTGCCTGCTGAGTATAACTAGGATTATAAGAACCCTGCCCGTCCGTTAAAAGAATTTGAATTTTATTTCCATCTTCCGGTTCATTTATAAGCATAGTGTTGGCTGTAGTGACCGCAGCACCTATGTTTGTCCCTCCAGAAGAATTAATTTGGTCAATAGCATTTTTAGCAGTTTCCTTATCTGTCGTAATTTCTTGCACTATATACGCCGACGAATCAAGATCTACCACGCCAACTTTGTCGTCTGTCTCGAGAGAGTCAATTAGATCCTTTGATACGTCTTTTCGTATATTACTCGGATCATTCCATCTCATACTTCCGGATGAATCTATTGAAAAAACCAATACAATTGAACCGCCTCCGCCTCGAACGCTTCCGAAAAAATCTTCTGCAAATATCTCCGCCATTTTAGCCATATCATAAAGAACAAATTTTGAAAAATGATTTGTTTTGCCCGACACTGTATTGTTAACCATATCTATAATCTGATTCTCAAGCGGTTCCATTTCTCCTGTTTCGTTATTTAAATACGCAATGCCGAGATTACTCGGATTGGTACCGCCAAGAGTTGACAGATCGAATGGAATGGTTATGATCGCTTCGTCAATGAATTCCCCTCTTTCGTTGTTAATTTCTATTGAAGAAATGAAAGCGGGCGCGTTTGCAAAAAACGGCTCGTTATTGAGTGGTAAAAAAGAAAAGTTTCGTTTTACCTTTCCGCTCCCAGTTACTTCAACTAAAATACCGGAAGTTTCATCATGAACCAAAAATTCAATTGAGTCATCTCCGTCCGACACACCATCACCATCTGTGTCCGGATTAAGAGGATTGGTTCCAAGTTCAACTTCCAGCCCGTCAGAAAGCCCATCTCCGTCAGTATCTTCATTATTCGGATCGGTTCCGTAAATATTTACTTCTTCTTTGTCAGTAAGACCATCGCTATCTGTGTCGGTAACGAGCGGATTTGTTCCAAGTGTTTGTTCTTCTATATTCAATAGTCCATCGTTGTCTTCATCTTCGTTTGCATCACTTATTCCATTGGCGTCTGTGTCGTATATTTCAGATGAAGTAATAAAATCAAGATTTACTATTTCAAATTTGTTGGTCAATCCATCATTATCATTGTCTCCGTTCGGATTGGTATCAATAATTTCTTGTGCTTCTGCTCGAATCGCCTCAATATCTATACCGAACTGAACAGAAACTTTTTCTGATTCCACTGCAACTTTATTTGACTTATTTTTCACTTTCTCACGATGTTTTTCTGGAACATGTTCGAAAGAATGATACACCCTATATGCTCGGGCCTTAAGCTCAACTTCTTGTGTGTCATCTGGAAAATCTTCATGAGATACTTCAAACAAAATTACTCCTGTTTTATTGTTAGACTTATCGAGTTCTTGAAGCGCGACAGACTTGCCGTCAAGGAGAAGTTCAATCGCGTCAAAAGAACTGGGTTTTACTGTTTTATATTTGTCTTTTATAGAAAAATTAAAATGCCACGCTTCGTAACTGATTTTAATAGTAAGTGGTGCCAACGGGTCGACTATTTCCCCGTCTTTCGGTGATAATATTTCTATTCTTGATTCAATTTTTTCTTTGTGGAGCGCGAATTTGTTATTATTTTGTAGCTCATGCGTATTTATATTATGTGCGGTGGCAAAAACATCGGCTACCGAAGTTGCGCCTAGCACCACCACCAACAGAAAAACAGCAACCACTAAAGATATTTTTTGATATTCATAAAATTTGAATTTGCAAAATTATATATTTAAAAAATCTATTTTTTTTTCGGCAGAAAATAGCAGATGTCTTTGCCGTATAGTTTGGCAAAACGCTGTACTTCCAATATATCAAGTCGCTGTTCGCCGGCTTCTGATTTGGATATGTATGACTGCGGTTTCTTGAGCTTTTTGGCAACTTCAACCTGCGTTAAACCAACTTCCATGCGAGCAGACCATAATTTCTTGGCAAATTCAGTATATTCTTTTGAGTGTATTGACTTAACCATATATTAACAGTATATATTCTAAAAGTCAATATTCTGTTCTTAAATTCTATTCCAAAGCTTAATCGATAAATTGAAAATTTTACCTTTATTTTTAATATATAACTCAATTATTCTCATAATAAAATCATGCGTAATAAAAATTGCATTATCAAAATTTTTTATTTAAGATATACCCTTTCCCTTTTTAAACTTTTCTGTTATTATTATATATAGAATATTGATTTAACCTCGATTAATTTCGGGAGTATATTGTTAAATTAAAAGCATTAAATATATGTATCAAAAAACATATAAAAATAAAATCGGCACGAGCAAATTAAATATCAAAAAGGCTATAGCAGGAGAAAGAATTAACTGCCGATTAATTTATCAGACAGGAATTTATGGTATTGATGACGGTGGCAGTATAAAAATACTTTTTCGTATTGTGTCTGATTTTGAAGAATTTCAATTTAATAATCCAAAAAAAAATAATTATGTAAAAGTATCTTCTAGTAATAAAAAAGTTAAAATTAAAATAGATTCCAAGTCGCACGGCACTCACGGCAAAGCCTATCTGCGTCCATGGAGTCGAGGATTCGCTATATATTTTTTTCGCGCTTATCTGCAAAACAACGACAAAATTTATATTGATTTTAAAAACTGGCGCCAACAGACTTTCTGCGAAAAATCTTTTGAATTTAAAGTTTTAGTAGATCCTTTTGCAACAGCTAAATATATCGAATTACCAAAATCTCCGGAAATTGAAATTATGCCGTCAAAACCTAATCGGTTAATTATAGTGGCTCCGACAAAAACAAATGCGGGAAAACAATTCAAAGCTTTAATCAAAATTGAAGATTATTGGGGCAATCCATGTATTAATCAAAATGATTTTTTTAAAATAAAACAAAACAAATTTTTAAAAATTTTTCAAAAAAAAATTACTTTTACGAAAGGACGGGCTGAAATACATATTCAAACTTTTAAGGAGACAACTGTGTTTATTCAAGCAAAATATAAAAATTTAAAAGCAATTTCCAACCCCATTATTGTTAAAAAAGAGCCAAAAATTTATCAATATTGGGCTGATTTGCATGCTCAATCAGAAGAAACTATAGGCACAAACGATGTATCAGATTATTTTAATTTTGCGCGCGATTATGCTTTTATTAATGTAGCATCTCATCAAGGCAACGATTTTCAGATAACTCAAAAAGACTGGATAAAAATTAATAAAACAACAAAAAAAATTAATAAAGAAAATGGATTTATTGCCTTTCCTGGATATGAGTGGTCTGGCAACACGCCGAATGGAGGCGATAGAAATGTTATATACCAAAACGAAGGTTATCCAATTTTTCGTTCCTCCCATGCGTTAATTGATGATTTCAATGATATAAAAACAGATGCTTCTACCGCCAATGATTTATTTAAAAAACTTTCCGGCATTAACAAAGTTTTAATTATTGCTCATGTAGGCGGTCGTTATTCCAATCTGGATATGCATGATAAAAACAAAGAAAAAGCAATTGAAATTCATTCTTGCTGGGGAACATTTGAATGGTTTTTGTTTGATGCGTTAAAAAGAGGTTATAGAATCGGCATTGTCGCTAACAGCGATGGGCACAAGGGTCGCCCAGGAGCGGAATATCCGGGAATTTCTCACTTTGGCAGTTATGGCGGCTTGACTTGTATTTTAGCTAAAAAATTAACTCGCAGAGATATTTTTCAAGCTTTGTGCAATCGGCATACTTATGGTACCACGGGAGCTCGTATTTATTTAAACGTAAGTTGCCATAATAATCAAAAAAAAATTGGAGTAATGGGAGATATAATAAATTATGAAAAACATATAAAATTAAAAATTTCTTGCATTGGGACATCTGCGATTGATCGAGTAGAAGTTTATAATCAAGATAAAATAATATATACTTATTTTCCCAAGTTTGAAACAAGCAACAAAACTTTTATTAAAATTCTTTGGTCAGGATCTAAAGTTAAAGGGCGTGATAGAAATTTTTCATGGGAAGGAAACTTAATAATAAATGGGAATAAAATTAAAGATATTGAAAAAATTAATTTTTTTATGTTAAATAATTTTGTCCGACAAACAAAAAATTTACTTCAATGGCAGGGCGGCACTACGGGTGGCGTACAGGGAATTATTTTAGAACTAGAAAAAAACACAGGAAAAATAGAAATGGAGATAAATAGGAAAAAAATAATAGCAGAAATAAAAAATTTTACGCAAATTCCCAAGTATTACTATATGAACGGATTGGATGCAAAGTTGGAAGTGTATAAAATTTCAAAAAATAATAATCCTAAATGGATAAATTTTATTTTAAAATTAAAAAAATTAAAAAAAGGCGATAATCCTATGTTTGTCAAGGTAATTCAACGCAATGGCCATATGGCTTGGTCAAGTCCTATATACTTGGTTAAATAAAATTTAAGCAAAAATAAAAAAGAGAGTTTGTTTAATATTCAACAAACTCTCTTGTGATTTGTATTTTTTTTTACAGGATTTTAATCTTCAAATTTAAAAATGTTTCACATTTTTTTTGAAACAATTCATAAATTTTGAACATGTCTTGCGGGAGATGATTTGTTCCAGGAACAGGATGATTTCGATATTGGTATCCGCCCCAATCTCTTACCCCCTCAATAAATTTTTTTGGCGGCGAATCATAAAAGCAAAGGTGGCGATTACGCGGATCTTTGTCGCCAAATTTAGGACTCTCTCGCCAATCTACAAGGTGGCTGGAAGAACTATTTATCCCAAGTTTTTGAAATAAACTCGATATCACCACCTCTGGCTTATTATTTCTTATGGCTTCATGGACGTAAAAGATCATTTGAATTCCACACTTGTGGCAGAATTTTCTTATGGCATCGGTCAGTAAAAAAGCCCTGAGAAGATTTTCTTCTTTCATGGACTCTCCATATAGCCTTTTCCATGATATGAAAGTCTGCATAGGATTTCGCAGCATTCCGATTACTATTAATCTCTCGGGAGGGTAACCAAGGTTCAATAAAATCTCTGCTGGGTTAAAGAATTCAGCTTTGTCTTTTAAGCCAAATGTTTCTTTTGAGTGGATAATTTTATTATTGTTCCCAACCTGCCATATTGGAATTTGTTCGTCGTTTTCTTTTGCCCTCCTTATAGATTTTAAGGGTTGCATGTGCGATTCAATGCCTGCTTGCACAAAAACATTAGATAATGCCGTGGTTCCAGTGCGACAAGGACCGCATAATAAAATGATTTTTGGCAATTGTTCCGGAAAGATCACATCTTTTTTTGTAACATCTAAATTTTTCATTTCTCCTCCTCCTTTTGATTTCTGATAGACAGTTTCAATATGTTGGTAAATCTTTTTCGAATAATTTTAACAATCATCTCATTCACATAACGATGCAATTTTACATCAGAAGATCCAAAACAATCAGGCACATCCTTTTGTTTTCCCTCAAGTTCCATAAAGAGTTTCATTTTGTAGTTGTACTTCGGAAACTGTTTTATAAGACTATTTGGTAATTTAACAAGCACCTTTTTATCCATTGCGATAATTAATGATGCTTTTTTTACAACCCCATAATTTATAGGTCTTGAAATATGATTAGTAATATCAAGTCCCAAATTTGAAAGAATTGGTTTCTGGATTGTCCATTCCAACGGATACCCAAATAAATTTTTATGTTTTGGCGGATTTGTTCCCGCACTTCCCTGAAGTCCTCTGGAAATAACCTCAAATAAACTGCTAAGTTCTCTTATTTCAATTTCCTGTCTTAAGCACGCTTCAGCAACAGCGGAGCGGTGAATATTGCCATTACAAATAAAAACAATCAACTTTTTCATTTTATATTTCCCTTGTTTTTATTTTTGTCATTTAAGACATTTTCAAAGAGCAAACCTGTCAATATAAATTGACCGAGAAGTCAATAAAAAACCTCTCATCTTTTTATCCAAATATAAAATTTGGATAAAGGGACGAGAAGTTATTTACCCCGCTGTTCATGAGCGACGGGGTTCACGCGGTGCCACCCTTTTTATTCTAATCTTTTCTGACAGATTAAAAAAATCCGCCAGTAAACGGATTAAAATCACTTTTACTGACTCTGCCTTCTAAAATTAATTAGAACGACATCAGTTATCCTATGATTACGGAGGAAGCCGAATCTCCACTAACGCAGAGATCATCTTTTCACAAAAGTGAAAAAGTTAGACCCAACCCCCTGAATTAAAATTTCAGAGGATCTAACTTGTAGATTTTGTAATTGTTAAAGTTATCTTTATTAAAACACATATAAAAAATTTGTCAATATCTGTAAATAAAAACCAATGTAATTTCAAGTATTTACAATCAGCTTCTTATCCGCTACAATAAAATTATAAAAAATATATAAATAAATTTCTATGAAACAATACATAATCAAAGGCGGGAAAAAACTATCCGGTGAAATTAAAGTCAAAGGCGCTAAAAATTCAGCTTTAAAAATTATAGCAGCGACTATTCTGACTAAAGGTAAAAATAAAATAAGCAATGTTCCAATTATCAATGATATTGAAAAAATGATTGAGATTATCAAAAATTTGGGCGCGAATATTAAAAAAAATCCACAAGAAGATTTTATTATAAACACTGATAATATATCAAAAACAGAAATAGACGAAAAAATGGGAAGAGATTTGCGAGCTTCTATTATTTTAGCCGGACCTTTATTGTCCCGCTTTAAAGAAGTAACAATCCCCTATCCCGGAGGATGTCTAATTGGAAAACGACCGATTGATATTTTTATTAACGGCTTGCAAGCATTAGGCGCTAATTGCGAACAAAAAAATAATAAATATTATTTTACGACAAAACAACTGCGCGGAGCTGTTTTTATTTTTCCAAAAATCAGTGTTACTGCTACAGAAACAATGATAATGGCGGCGTCAATGGCAAAAGGAACAACTGTTTTAAAAAATTCCGCTCAAGAGCCAGAAATTATTGAACTTTCAAAATATTTAAACAAATGCGGAGCTAAAATCAAAAATGCCGGGACAAGCATTATTACGATAGAAGGCGTAAAAAACTTGTCAGCTTGCGACACAAAAATTATGCCTGACAGAATTGAAGCAGGAACTTTTATTATAATGGGGCTTTTAACTAAAAGCGCGATAAAAATTTCTGATTGCGCTCCTGAACATTTAGAATCTTTTTTGCTAATGATTAAAAAAACTGGTGGAAAATTAGAAATAGGTAAAAATTTTATTGAAATTATTCCTACAAAAAATTTCAATCCTGTTAATATTATCACGCATGAATATCCTGGATTTCCAACTGACTTACAAGCTCCGTTTACTTTATTAATGACACAAGCTAATGGAAACAGTCTGATTCATGATCCGATTTTTGAAGGCCGACTTTTTTTTACTGACAAATTAAATCAAATGGGGGCTGATATTATTATGTGCGATCCTCACCGCGTGATTGTTAAAGGACCAACTCAACTTTTTGGAAAAAATGTTGACAGCCCTGATCTACGCGCTGGAATTACTTTAGTTTTAGCAGGCTTAATAGCGCGAGGAACAACAACAATTGGAAATGTTTATCAAATTGAACGAGGATATGAAAATATTATTCAAAGATTAAAAAATTTAGGCGCTGATATTTATGAAAAATAGGAAAAAAACCAAAAAAATAAAGCTTCATAAACTTGCTCCAATAATTCTTCCTAATCTTTCTATGAAGCGAAATCCGCCGAAGCAGAACTTTAAAAATACTCATACACTTACTCGCGTCTGCGGTGTTCTGCGTAGACGGATAAAAGTCGGAAATGTTTATATCGGAGGAAACGCGCCAATTTCTATTCAATCAATGACAAATACTGACACAGCAAATCTTAAAAAAACAGTTTCTCAAATTAAAAAACTTGAAAAAGCAGGCTGTGAAATCATAAGAGTCGCTGTTCCAAATATGGCGGCGGCTAAAAAATTAAAAAAAATAAAATCGCAAATAAATATTCCTCTCGTAGCTGACATACATTTTTCGCATCAGCTGGCTTTAGAATCCATTAAACAAGGCGTTGACAAACTGCGACTTAATCCAGGAAATATAAATTCATTAAAAAAAATAGCTGAAGTCGCAAATTCAGCAAAAAAGAAAAAAATTCCTATCCGAATAGGCGTTAACGCTGGATCTTTAGAAAAAGACATACTTAAAAAATATAAAAACAAAGCTACCAGTCAAGGAATGGTTGAGTCGGCTTTAAGGCATATTAGAATATTAGAAAAGCTGAATTTTACTGACATTGCTATTTCATTAAAAGCGTCTGATATTAAAAGGACTGTTGAGGCTTACAAATTGCTTAGCAAAAAAGTTGATTATCCGCTTCACATCGGAATTACAGAAGCTGGCACTAAATTTCGCGGAACAATAATGTCGGCAATCGGAATTGGGTATCTATTATATGAAGGAATTGGCGACACAATCCGCGTTTCTTTGACTGCTGATCCTGTTAAAGAAATAAAAGTCGCGCGCGAAATTTTAAAATCTTTGAATTTACGACAAGAAGGCCCGACAATAACCAGCTGTCCCACTTGCGGACGGACAGAAATTAATTTAATTGGGCTGACTAAAAAAGTTGAACAGTTAGTATCAGGATATGAAAAACCAATACACATCGCTGTAATGGGTTGTGTTGTGAACGGGCCAGGTGAATCTCGCGAAGCTGATCTCGCAATTATCGGCGGGAAAAAAGTCGGTTTAATTTGCAAAAAAGGAAAAATAATAAAAAAAGTTGAAGAAAAAAATCTGCTTAAGGAATTTTTAAAAGAACTTAAAAAAGTATGAAGATAACGATCAGCAAATTCGCTGGATTTTGTCAAGGCGCGAAAAGAGCCTACGACATCAGCATAAACAGCGCGAAAAAAAATAACAAAAATCTGTATATTTTAGGAGACCTGTTGCATAACAAACATGTGTCTGATAAAATAAAATCTCTTGGAATTAAAAAAATAGAATCAACAAACAAAATCAAAAAAGGATCAATAATTATCAGCGCGCACGGGGTTTCAAAAAGTATTATTCAAGAAGCAGAAAAAAAAGCGTTAAATATAATCAACACAACTTGTCCAAAAGTCATAAAAGTTCAGCAGATTGTAAAAAAATATTATCTTGATAATATTTTTATTTTTATTTTTGGAGATAAAAACCATAAAGAAGTAAGAGGCATAAACGGATGGTGCGATAACAACGCCACTATAATTTCAGATATTAAGGAAATAAAAAATATTGATTTTTCAAAAATTAAAAATGCCGTTATTGTAAGCCAAACAACGCAGGAATTAAAAAAATTTTTGCAAATAGTAAAATTTTTGCGAAAAAAAATAAAAAATTTAAAAATATTTAACACAATCTGCGATGCAACAAAGAATAGACAGGAAGAAGCTAAAAAAATCTCAGCTGAAAATGATGCTATCATTGTTATTGGCGGAAAAAAAAGCGCTAATTCCAAAAAACTTTTTAAAATAGCAAAAGAGAATAACAAAAATGTATTTTTTGTTAATAGCGCAAGTGAAATTAATTTAAAAAATTTTTCTGATTTTAAAAAAATAGGAATAACAGCCGGAGCTTCAACTCCTGACTGTATAATAAAAAATGTTTGCAAAAAATTAAAAACTTTAAAAACCCTATAAGCTAAAAGCTAACGAAGCCCTGCCTGCCGGCAGGCAGGTAAAAACTAAATCAAAATATGACAATTAAAATACGAAGAATAATTTACATCACATTTATTATAATTTTCATTATCCTATCAACAGCGGCTATTTTTTACACATCAGGATATCGCTATGATTTTAAAAAAGAAAAAGTAGAAAAAAAAGGCGGAATGATTTTAGAATTCAAGCCAAAAGAAGTAAAAATTTATATCAATAACGAATTTAAACAAAAAACAAATTTCTTAGCAGATTCATTTAAAATAACGAATTTACTACCTGGAGAATATTTAATTAAAATTGAAAAAGATGATTATCATTACTGGGAGAAAAAAATAAAAATAGAAAGTGAAAAAATAAATTTTGTAAAAAATATTGTTTTATTCAAAAAACAAAATTTGCCAAAAATAATATTTGATAAAGAAAATATTGAAATTTTTCAAATTCCAAACAAAAATAAACTGCTAATACGACAAATTGACAATAATCTTTCCATCTTTAAAATATACAATGAAAAAACAAAACAAATTTTAGATGTTCCAAACCTAAAAATTAATGATATTGAAAACATAAAATTAAAATTCTCATTAAATGGGAATAAAATTCTGCTTTTTGGAAATTATAAAAATTATATTTATGATTTTAATCAGCAGAAATTATTTAGTTTAGAAACAAAAATATCCAAAAATATAAAAATAAAAAATCCCCGCTGGGATCAACATAATAAAAATATTATTTTTTTTCTAAATCAAGACAGGGAAATTTTTATGTTAAATCTTGTTAATTATGATTTTAAAAAAATATTTTCCTTAAATAAAAAAGAAAAATCTGTAATAATAAATGATTTTTATGTTAATAAAGATGAAATTTATTTAATAACTAAAAATTCTTTAATTAAAACAGACAAACAAAATTCTTATAAACAAATATTACTGACTAATATCTCCACTGAATCTAAATTTAAGCCATGCCCTAAACAATATATAACCTTGATAGACAAGATAGAAAACAATTTAATAATATTTGATAAAGAAAAAGAAAAAATTGTTGTCCAAGATAACGCAAAAAATATTTTATGGAGCGAAAAATTGGATGATAACTGTTATTTAATAGCTTACAATAATGATTTTGAAATTTATACTTCAAACCTTGAATTAAACAAAAAAGAACTTATTATTCGTCACAGCGAACCGATCAGCCAAATTGCGTGGCATCCTGATTACGCGCATCTATTTTTTACTCATGACAATTCCATAAATATTGTTGAAACTTGCGAAAATATTGAAAAAAATTCAAATCTTTTATTTGAAAACAAAAATATTAAAAATATAATGATTAATAATAACAAAGATAAAATTTACTTTAGAGGAAGCATTGGGTCTCAAAAAGGTCTTTTTGAACTTGATATTTAAACATAATGCGAATCCGCAAATTAAAATGCGAATGCCACGAATATAATATAATGCGAATAATGTAAATTATTATTTATTATTCGCGTTATATTTGATTTGCAGAATTAGTGTATAATTCGCGAATTCGCATTATATCTCCAAATTCTTTAAATATTTTTTAAACTCGTCTTTTACTTCTTCATGTTTAAAAGCAAAATTGACATTAGCTTTCAAATATTCCAATTTATTTCCAGTGTCATAATAATCGCCTTCATAATGATAAGCGTAAACATCCCCTTTTTCCAACAAATCTTTTATTCCGTCGTTAATATAATATTCCCCGCCCTTGCCTGGTTTTAATTTTTCTAAAATAGGAAAAATTTGGGGGGTAAGTATATATCTCATCCCTGCGATAAATAAACCCTGCGGAGAAACTTTTTCTCCTTTTTTAATGTCTGGCTTTTCTATTGAATCTTCTACTTTATAGATTCTTTTCCCTATTTTTTTCCCATAAATATTTCCATATCTTGTTAAAAAACGATTTTCTGTTTTCTGCACTCCAACAATTGGACACTTATATTTATTATATATTTCTAAAAGTTGTTTTGTCGCCGGTATCTTGCTGTCAATCACGCTGTCCGCGTCAGAAAAAACAAACGGCTCGTTCCCAACAAATGCTTTAGCACATAATAAAGCATGAGCAGTGCCTAAAGGCGCTTGCTGTCTTACATAAGCAATATTTACCTTGCTTGGAATAGTCGTAATTTTTTCTAATAATTTTTCTTTGCCTCCTCTTTTCAAAGTATGCTCAAGCTCAAATAATCTATCAAAATGATTTTCAATAGAAATTTTGTATTTATTAACAACCAGAATTATATTTGTAATTCCGCTATTAATCATTTCCTCAACAATATATTCTAAAACAGGCTTATCAACGATCGGCATTAATTCTTTTGCCTGAACTTTTGTAACTGGCAAAAAACGAGTTCCAAAACCAGCAGCGATAATAACCGCTTTTTTAATTTTCATAAAATTTTTTTAAGCTTATTATAATTTATATTAAATTTAAGTTAACATAAAATTTGTAAATTTGCCGGAAATAGATAATCAAATCTTTTTTCTTGGATTTTTGTCAAAAAAATGTTTTACCCTGTATTTTATGGAATCTTTTAAATGCTGGCGCAACACACCGCTTTTAAAAAACTGATTAAAACCGCCCGCGCTGGATCTTTTTCCATCAGCGCAAACTTCTGTTTTTGAAAAATAAACAACCCTATAATTATTTTCCCACGCCTGAAAACAAATTTCAACATCAGACATAAACAAAAAATAATCCTCGCATAATCCATTAACTTTATCCCATAATTTCTTGCGGATAACAACGCAAGACGACTGTAGCCAATCAACATCTTGAATTTTATTATAATCAAGATGTTGCATTTCATCATATTTTACTTTGCTTTTTAATATCGGCAAATAACGCAAAAAAGTCCTTCGCGCGACTTGCAAATAAATTTTTGGGAAAGCTCTGATTGTCATCTCGACTTTTCCGCTTCTGTTTATTTGTTTTGGACCCAAAATTCCAATATCTTGATTATTATCCATATAATTTATCAACTTAGCAAAAATATTTTTCTTTTTCCATAAAATATCAGGATTAACTATAAGAATGTAATCTCCATCAATTTCATTTTTAACATCATTATGCGCTTTAGGATAACCGCTATTTTTTTTATTAATTTTTATTTTAATATTTTTATATTTTTCTAATTGCTTTAAAATATCAGCGTTTTTTTTATTACAAGAATTATCAATAATAATATTTTTAAAATTAAAATCAACTTTTTGCTCTAAAAGAGATTCCATATTTTCAAGAACTTGCGGCGCTTTTAAAAAATCAAGAATAATAATTGTGGCTTTAAAATTCATAAAGCTTTAATCTTTATTATATAAATCTTTTTACTGCTTTCCAATATAAATTAAAAATCGGATTCGCGATATATTTTAAAACAGGATTTTCTATCTGTTGAAAATCAATAACTCCAACCATTCCTTTTATTATTTTTCTGTCATTTATTTTTTTTAAATTTTGAACAAATTTTCTCTTTTTATAAATCAAAAAAATATTTTTAGGATTTAAAAAATAATAATAAACTTTTAATTTGGTCAAAAACCATTTATTTAAAATAGAGTAAGGAAGCATTCCAATTTCCATAAACAGCCATGCCGGAAAAATAATAAGCAATGTTTTAATTTCAAAAAATTCCAATAAAAAACGCAAACGATTCCTTTCCATGTAATAAATTTGCATAATCGCGCGCCCAAATTCGTGCTTATGGTAAATTATTGATTTTGGCGCCAAAACAAGGCGATATCCCATCAGCTTAATTTTAAAGCTTAATTCAATATCATCATGATACATAAAATAAGATTCGTCGCACATACCTGCTTTCAAAAATAATTTTTTTGATATTAAAAGCCCTGCTCCCGCTGCTGATATTATGTCAATAATCTTATCTCCAGTGTCATCTTTTTTACCGTCGCCAGCGCAATATCCAAAGCCAAGAAAAGTTATGCTATTCCCTTTTGAATTAAGCATATATTCTTCATTCACTGGCGGATGAAGCAATATTTTTGACTGAACAATACCAATTTTTTCGTCGCTTTCATATGCTTTAACAGCTTCTGTCAAAAAATCAAAATGAAATTCCGTATCCATATTCACAAAGAAAAAATAATCGTCAAATTCGTCTTCAATCGCTTTTCGCGCGCCAACATTATTCGCGTGCCCCCATCCATTGCCTTTTGATGGAACAATAACTGCTTCAGGCGCCAATTTTTTACACAAATTTATTGTTTCTGGGGTTGTAACATTATCAACAACATAAACGCGATAATTTTCTTTTGGGTAATTTAATTCAGTTAAACTCTCATATGACTTTTTTAAAAACCGTTTCGCATAATATTTATAATTTATCATTATTATTGCTATTTTTTTGTCCATATTTTATGTTTTTGCTTTGCTTTTAAAATTTAATTTATCTCCAATAAATAAAATAAAAATTCCAATATGCCAAGCTGATTTTAAAACCCAGCGCTGCCAGCCAGGATGCCATTTTTTAAAATATTTTAACATACTGTCGCGAAAATATTTCTGCGTTATTCCTCTTTCAACCTGCGCGAAGCTTTTGCCAACATAATCAACGCAACTGGCAACAGGAGTGTACATAACTTTCCAGCCAGCGTTTTTAACTTGTTTGCAAAAATCAACTTCTTCAAACCAAATAAAATATCTTTCATCTAATCCTTTTAATTTTTCTATGACTTCTTTGCGAATCATAAAAAAAGACCCGCGGACAGAATCAACTTCAGCTTCTTTGCTGTAATCAAAATTTTTCATTAAATATTTGTTCAAAATATTTGGAAAAATGTGCGGTAATTTTAAAACAATCACGAGCTGGTCAAGCAAAGTTGGATAAAAGCGAGTATGAAAAATTGTTTCATTATTTTTTTTAATCAAATGGCAAGCTGAAATTCCAACTTTTTGATTTTTATCCATCCATCTTACCATTTTTTCCAAAGTTCCGTCCAAAACTCTCATATCAGGATTAAGCAATAAAATATATCTTCCGCTTGATTTTTTAATTCCCTGATTATTCGCTTTCGCAAATCCAGCGTTATAATCATTAACAATTAAATTTACTCGCGGAAATTCTTTTCTGATCATATCAGCGGTGCCGTCTTTGGAATCATTGTCAACAGCAAAAATTTCAAAGCTGATATTTTGAGTATTTTTATAAATTGCTTTAAAATTTTCTCTTACTAAATTCTTAACATTCCACGGGACTGTAATTATTGATAAATCCATACATTTTAATCTTTCATTAATTTTTCTATGTGAGTTTTTATTTTAACTCTTTTCTTAACCTGATCTTTTCGCTTCATGATATGTTTTCTTAATTTAAATAACTTCAGCCATTGTTTTATCAAAGAAGGCTCAATAAATAAAATATAAAGGTTGCTTTTTATTTCATACAAAAAAGTTTTGATTTTAGTGTCATTGGATAAATCTTTATCAAGCAATTTTTGCAAAATAATATGATGATTCAGCCATGACCATTCTTTGTACTTTTTGCCTCTTCCAATTCTTCCTTTAATTATTCCAATAATTCCTTTGCCTTTTGCTTCAACGCTTCTGTCATGATAAATAACGGCATTTGGAGTATAAACGCATTTATATCCCGCAAGCTGCAATCTATAAGCCAAATCAACATCTTCTTTATACATAAACATTAACTCGTCAAAATATTCTTTTCTTTTATTTTCATCAATAAAAGCAATATCGCTTAAGGATGACATGCAAAAAATAACAGCCGCGCCAGACGCTCCAAAAATTTCTTCCTCTGTGTCAAATTGTCCATAATCAATTTCTCCTTGCCCGCGATTAATAAAACGATGCTCTTTTGTAATTAATATGCCAGCTGTGTCAATAAAATTTGTTTTACCTTGGCTACTATTTTCACGCTCAGTAAAATTCCATCTTTTAATTTTGCAAGTCGCTGAAGCAACTTGAGGCGTTTTCATAACAGCGTTTACTAATTCAGAAACAACATTAGGCTCGTAAATCATATCAAGATTGGTTGCCAAAAAATAATCAGCTTTTAATTCAAAAGCTTTTTTTATCATTATATTGTTTGCTTTCGCAAATCCTGTATTTTCCCCTGTCCTAATAACTACTGCTTCCGGATAAAATTCTTTTATGTATTTTATATTATCATTTTCTTCTAAGTCGCTGTTATCTACAAAAACCAACTGAAAATTTTTATAGTCCTGTTTTCTTATGCTTTTTAAAAAACATGGCAAATATTTGGAAGTAGTATAGCTTTTGTCTTTATTGTCGTATAAAATACTTCCCGCGACAACTTTTGGGGCGTTTTTTTGCTCAAATTTTAAAGTTTCCATAGGCTTATCTATGCTTTTTAATTTATAAGCTGCCTCAACTAAACTATTATGCGTTCCAGTGTCAAACCAAAAACCTTTTATAAATCCCGCTTTCATTGATTTATTTTTAATATAAATATTATTTAAATCCGTTATTTCTAATTCTCCGCGAGCTGACGGCTTTAAAGTTTTTATATATTTAAAAGCTTTATTGTCATAAATATAAACTCCAACAACGCACCAGTTTGTTTTTGGATTTTCTGGTTTTTCCTCAATATCAATAACTTTGTCATTATCTAATTCAGCTATTCCAAATCTTTTTGGATCTTTAACTTTTTTTAAGAAAACCTTGGCTCCGCTTTCAAATTCCTGAATATCTTTAATAATATTATCTTCAATAATATTATCTCCAAATATAACAATAAAATTATCGTCTCCAACAAAATTTTCAGCCAAGCCAACAGCATAAGCAAGCCCTCCAGCGTGATCCTGCACTTTAAAGGTAAAATTCGCGTTAAATTCTTTTCCAGAACCAAGCAATTTTGCAAAATCTCCCGCGTTGTCTTTTCCAGGCAAAATCAAAATATCTGAAATTCCAGCTTTTAATAAAGTCTGAATCGGATAATAAATCATTGGCTGGTTATAAACTGGCAAAAGATGCTTATTTGTCACTTTTGTGTTTGGATAAAGGCGGGTTGCTGTCCCACCGGCAAGTATTACTCCTTTTATCTTTTTAATCATAAATTTTACAAAATTTATTATTTATTTTATCCTGTTTCAAAATCATTATTATCATTATAATATACTGTTCTAAATATTTTTTCAATGCTTTTATTTTAAATTACAAAATAACTATTGACAAAATAAATAAATCTGATATACTCATAAAAATGCCTAAAATTATTATGAATATAGAAAATAAAAAAAATATCAAAATCAAAAAAGGCGCTATCAACGCCAAGGTATTCTATTTTTCAAAAACAAAAATTAGATAATAAAATCCCCTATCAAGGGGATATTTTTTTGCTCATTTTAAAAAAAGGAGATGGAAAATGTCAAAAATCGTAATGTTAAAAAATGGTAAAGGCGTCAATGTCAGAGCTCGATGCGCAAACTCAAAATGCGGATTGCTATTACTTGGAAATACTGACGATTTTATTCCCAGCAAAGATGAAGAAACTATTCGTCCAGAAATGATTTCCAAGCAAGCTGACCTGTTAAGCATACCTCAAATAATATGCATCCACTGCCGATAATCAGACAAATTTATTAAATTTAAGGGTGGGGGTAATGGGATTTATTAAAAGAATAGATTGTCCTTTGATGAAAGATTACGATGCCATGAAAGGAAAAAAAGATATAAGATTGTGCGATGATTACCATTGGACAATCAGAAAATTTTTTCCTGAAAATTTTAAATGTTGGAATGGCAATAAATGCATAATAATGCAATTGACTAAAGATTCGCCTGGATATAAATTTATGTGCGAGTTTAGAGAAAATTGCATCTATGGAGATTATTGTCCAGGACATAATGGATGTATCTGCACTTTTAGAGACGAAATACTTCCTGAAAAAGAAGAAAAAGGGGAAATAAGTATTATTCCTCCTTCTCTGACAAATAAATTAACAGAATTATTTGCCTAATAAATAATAACATAAAAAAACAAGGGCCGTTTTTAGCGCGCCCTTTATTCTTTTAAAAATTTTTTTACTAATTTTTCTGCTTGATTATAATTTTTTATCCATTTAACTTTCTTATCTCTCTTAAACCAAGTCATTTGCCGTTTAGCGAATTTTTTAATATCCCTTAAAATAAATTCTTGCGTTTCTTCATAGCTGATTTTGTTTCGCAAATAATAACTAATCCATTTATATTCCAAGCCAAACTCTTCCAGTCTTTTCCAGCTCACGCCATTTTTTCGCAAATTTTTTATTTCTCCTATTAAATCTTCTTTTCCCAGCCATTTTTTTAATCTCTTATCTATTTTATCGGCTAAAATTTCATTTGGAAAAGTCAATCCTAAAATTAACACATCATATTTTGGCTTGTTTTTTTTAAAAATTTTATCAAAAGGCATTTTCTTTTTTTCCATTAATTCAATATATCTTATAATCCTTCGTTTATTGTTTTGTAAAATATTATTAAATAATTTTATATCTACTTGCCTATCAACCGAAACTTTGGCGTAGGCCGAAAATTTTTTATTTATTATTTTAAATTTTTCAATTAAATCATTGATATTTAACATCTCTAATTTTTTTCTTAATTCTATATTCGGTTTCGCGTCAAACAAATTATAATTATCAACTATTGATTGAATATAAAGTCCTGTGCCTCCAACTAAAAACGGCTGTTTTTTGCGCGACAAAATATTATCAATCGCTTGAAAAGCCATTTTCTGATACTGGGCTAAATCAAATCTTTTTTTAGGACTTACAATATCAATCAAATGATATTTTATAGCTTTTAGCTTATAACTTTTAGCTTTTAGTGATATTTGATATTCTTTTAAGTCTTTGCCTGTCCCAATATCCATACCTTTATAAACCTGGCGGGAATCAGCGCTTACAATTTCTCCATTAAATTTTAAACATAGCTTAACGCCCAGCCTTGTCTTGCCAGAAGCTGTCGGTCCTAAAATAACAATAATTTTATTCTTTTCTCTTAACATATTTTTTATTTATGTTAAAACCCCCTTGCCCTCCCCTTATCAGGGGAAGAACTATAATTTTATTAAATCATTTATTACTCGCCATCGTCTTTTTTTCTCGCTCCAAATAATGTCGTCTGGATATTTTTTAAAAGCCAAAGTTTTAAAACGTGGGGAATATTTATTTATATAAACAATTTCAAATTTGACTTTTTTTATAACATCAACTGTTTTTTGAAATTGCTTTTCTGTTTCTCCTGGAAATCCAACAATAACATCAGTTGAAAATTTAATTTCAGAAATTTTTTTCCTGATTTTTTTAATTAGATTCAGATAATTTGTTCGCGTATAACAACGATTCATTTTTTTTAAAATCTTATTATCCCCTGACTGAAAAGGAAGATGAATATGTTTTACAACTTTATCACATTTCGCTATCGCATCAATTAAATCATCGTTCATATCTTTTGGATGATTTGTCAAAAAACTAATCCTAAAATCCCCTTTAAGACTGTTTATTATTTTCAACAAATCAGAAAAATTAATCATTGAAGAATTTAAAAATTGAAAATTGTTTGGACCCCGCAATAATCTACGGGAGAAAATTGAAAATTTTGAGTGGTAGCTATTAACATTCTGCCCAAGCAAAACAATCTCTTTATACCCATTTTTTACTAACGCTTTTATTTCTTCTACAATATCTTCAACAGGACGCGAATATTCTTTTCCGCGCGTGTAAGGCACAATACAATAAGAACAAAAATTATTACACCCTGTCATAATTGGAACAAAAGCTCTATTTTGGAATCTGTGTTTTGATTTTATTTTTAAATAAGAAAAATCAAAATTTTCGTCTCTTGCCTGCTTGAATTTTTTATTCTTAAATTTATTTTTTAATAAAAAATCTTTTAATTTTTTTATTTCCCTAATATCAAAAATCAGATCAGCTTTTTCAGCCAATTTTTTCTTGTCATTTACTAAAATACATCCTGTTAAAAAAATTTTCTGCTTTTTATTATTTTTTTTATTAAGCTGCCCAAAAACTCTGTCGACGGCTGTCTGCCGCACAGAACATAAATTAAAAATAATTAGATCAGCTTCTTCTATTTTAGAAACTTTTTTATTTTTCAAATCGTTCAAAACAGTTTCTATTTTTTCAGAATCACTCTCATTCATCTGGCATCCATAAGTTTTAATAAAATATTTCATATGTATCTAAATTTTACTCCACCCAACCTCCAACCACAAGGGGAGGAATTTATTTTTAAGGTTCTACCCCTATTTAGTGGGAGTTAGAGTGGGTATAAGATAAATTATGTTGTTATGAATTTTCTGCTCTTGATACTCGCGTCTAAACGATAAAGCAAAAATTTATCTATAATTTTTATACATTCAGATAAAATTTTTCTGTCTATTTTAATTTTAACAATTTCTGATAAATCATTTGTTAAAACAGCGCTTAATAATTTTATACTGTTATTGGAAATTTCTTTGCAATCAGCAATCTTGCTACTTTTAACGCAATCGTAGCAAATAATTCCACCTGCTTGCGCGCTAAAAAAATTAGCCCTGCCAAAATTAGCTTCTTTATGACATTTAAGGCAATAATAAAATTCAGGCTTATAACCTAAATAATCCAAAAATTTTAAAATAAAAAAATAACTTACCATGAACAAATTTTCTTTTTCTGCTTTTATTTCTGAATAACAAAATCTTGAATTAAGCAAATTTAAAAAATCCTTTATAAGAAAAAAAATTCTATTATCTTTTTTCCCTTCCTTGACAAAATAATCAACAATTTCTAAGCAATAAAATCCAAAATTTATTTTGTTTAAATCGCTTTTTAAGCAATAAAAATTTTTTTCAATAACAGCCCCCGCAATATGATCAAACTTCTTGCCTTTCGCGATCATTAGATCAACAGTCGCAAAATAATCCAAATGTCCGCCAAGTTTGCTTTTGACTTTTTTTACGCCCCTGGCAATCGCCTGGACCTTCCCAGTATCTTTTGTGTAGATAGAAAAAAAAATATCGCTCTCGCGAAAATCTTTTTTCCTCAAAATTACACCAATAGTGTTATATTGCATATTTTCTAAAATATTTTGTCTAAATATGCTTGCAATATAATTGAAGCAGCTACATCGTCTTTAATATTTTTTTGCTTTTTCTTTTTCTTTTCTAACAATAATTCTTCCGCTGTTTTAGTGCTTAATCTTTCATCTTGCTCAACAACTTTTATATTAAAATTATTTTTTAAAAAAATTATAAAATTTACTATTTCTTTAAATTGTTTGCTCTTTTTATTTCTGTCTGACATGCTATAAGGCAATCCAACTACCATTAAATTAATATTTTTCTCTTTAATAATTTTTTCCAATTCTTTTAAAACGAATTTTTTGCTGATATTTTTAATTATTTTATAAGGCAAAGAAATTTTCCCTTCAGAAAACCCAACAGCAATGCCAATTCTTTTTTCTCCATAATCAATTCCTAAAATTGTTTGAATATTTCTTCGCATAATCAAAAAATAGATTCTGAATAAATTTTTTCGCTATAGCTCAAAAATTTTCCAAAATGACAAGCAAATTTTAAATTGTTAAAATTTGATAACCGTTTTCAACAACAGCGATCGTATGCTCAAAATGCGCTGAAAGGCTTTTGTCAGCCGTAACAACAGCCCATTCATTTGGAAAAAATTTTACTTCATATCCGCCAATATTTACCATCGGCTCTATGGCAATAACCATTCCTTTTTTTAATTCTATTTTTCCAAAATGATTTTCAATATAATTAGGTATCATTGGCTCTTCATGCACTGCTTTGCCAACACCGTGCCCAGTCAAACTCCTTACAACGGAAAAATTATGTTGTTCAGCATAATTTTGTATAGCTCTTTCAATATCAACTATTTTATTTCCTGGTTTTATCTGTTTAATTCCTAATTCTAAAGATTTTTTAGTAACTTCAATTAATTTTTTTACTTGCTCTGGAATTTTTCCTATACCAACTGTTTTTGACATATCAGTATAAAGCCCATTATTAGCTGGATAACGCATCCCAATATCAAAATCAACAATATCTCCTTCAACTAATTTTATATCTCTTGTCCCATCGCCATGAACAACTTCTTCGTTAATGGAAATGCACATTGTTGAAGGAAAAGGAGGATCGCTTTTTTTCTGTTTATAATTCTTAAAAGACGGAACGCCATTATTTTGCAAAATCATTTTCTCAGCCATTTGATCCAAATCTCTAATATTCACTCCTGGTTTTGCTTTTTTAATAACTTGATCTAAAATATTTGCTAAAATTTTTCCGCCTTCGCGAATAATATTTATTTCGTTGTCTGTTTTAATAATTATCATATTATAAAATACTGAAATCTACATTTTTTAAATAAAAGAATAAGATAAATATTTTTATTTAATAAATTAATTTAATATTAGTTTAAACTATTTTTTTAATCTTGTCTACAAAATAAAAATATGAGATCAAATTTTATATTAATTTTAAAATTTTATCGCGCTTAAATATTCCTCTATTTCTTTTCTTAATAATTTTCTATCAACGCTATCATTCATATCTATTTTTTTATCAATTATTTTATACTCTTCTTCATCTAAAAACAATCTTTCTTTTG
>JAYEJU010000047.1 GCA_034660655.1 Patescibacteria group bacterium
CCAGAAAGTAAAATTTTTTTATGAGTAAAGCGAATAAATAAAAATTTTGCTTATCTGGGATCTTAGGGTTATATTTTAGCGTAAGATTCCAGATAAATTTTGAAGTTTATCCATATTTTTTTAAATTTTAATATTTTTTCTTTTAAATTATTTTTCATAAAAATTAGCTTAAAATTAATAAACTTTTGTTTATGCCTTTTTTCAAATAACTGTTATTGTTTTTTTTCAAACACAAAAATTCCATCGGTAACAAAATAATTTAAATATTTGATACTAATCTATATAGCATCTGTCAATGAATACATCGGCATAATTATCGCAACAGCCATTAAAGCGACCCCCATACCTAAAACTAAAATCAAAACAGGTTCAATAATAGCAGGCAGATTCTTCATTGTTTGATCAATTTCCTCTTCATAAAATTCAGCCATTTCTAACAAAACATTGTCCAAACTTCCTGTTTCTTCGCCAATAACTATTATTTCTGTTACAACGGGAGGAAAAATAAAACTTTTATTTTCAAAAGTTTTCGCGATGCTTATGCCTTTGGTAACTTTTTCAGAGGCTTCCATCATTATTTCTTTGTATATAACATTTCCTAGGATTTCCGAAGTCATTTCCAGCGTTTTCGCTATTGGTATATCAGTTTTTAAAAGAGAGCTAAGGGTTCTCGCGAAACGCGCCAAATTAATTTTTTTAATGATCTTGCCAAAAATAGGAAGATGAAGTAATGTAAAATGAAAATAATATTTCCCTTTTTTAGTTTTAATTAAATACGCAAATCCTGTTATAAACATCGTCAAAAAAACGCAAACTAATATCCCATTATTTACCGCAAAATCGCTAATTCCAATTAAAATTCTTGTCATAATAGGGAGATCAATCCCGGCTTCCACAAAAATTACGGTTATTTTTGGAATTACAAAAACAATCATTAAAGTGCCGATGCCTACCATAGCTCCCAAAACAATTGTTGGATAAATCATAGCGCCTTTAACCTTTGATTTAATTTCATTGTCTTTTTTCATTTGAATAAAGATTTGATTTAATACTTCTTCTAATTTTCCGCTGGTTTCCCCTGCTTGCACCATATTGATGAAAAAATCATTAAACACTTTTTTGTGCTTTCCTAGGCTTTTAGAGAAAGTATCTCCTTTTTCAACGCCGTCTTTAATATCAATCAAAATTTTTTTAAATCTTTTATTATCGCTTTGTCGTGATAAAGCGTTTAAAGCGCTTGAAAGAGAAGCGCCTGACCTAATCAACACTCGCAAATGCTGAATAAAAAATATCTTCTCCGATGTGGGAATTTTTTGCAAGTTTAATAAAAAATTGTTTATAAAATTTAAAGTCATTTGAAAATTTATTCCTTAATTACCCTTAATATTTCTTCAATGGTTGTAATTCCATTTTTTGCCTTAATAAATCCATCTTCTAAAACAGAAAGCATATTCTGCTGCCGAGCTATCTTGCTTAGTTCTTCGCTATTAGCTTTTTTATTTATTGCTTCTTTAATTTTAGGAGTAATTTCTAAAATTTCATAGATTCCAATTCTGCCTTTATATCCTTCGTTGTTGCATTTTTTACACCCTTTGCCCTTATAAAATAAAAGATTTTTTAAGTCTTTATTTGTAATTATCTTTTTTTGCTTTAACATTTCTAAAATTGAATCAACATTTATTTTTTGAGAAAGATCATCCATCATTTCTTTTGTTAATTTATAGCTAGTAATGCAATCTTGGCATATTGTTCTAACTAATCTTTGCGCGATAATGCAATTAGTTGTCGTTGCAATCAAAAAAGACGGGATATGCATATCAGAAAGACGAGGTATTGTTGTTACGGCGTCGTTTGTATGCAGAGTTGAAAGTACTAAATGTCCTGTCATCGCGGCATTTACGGCAATTTCGGCTGTTTCTTCGTCTCGTATTTCTCCAACCATAATAATATCAGGGTCCTGCCTTAAAAAAGCGCGCAAACCAGAAGCAAACGTAAATCCTGTTTTTACGCTAACCTGGCTTTGGTTAATGCCCGGCATTCTGTATTCTATTGGATCTTCAATAGTTGAAATATTAACTGACGGCTTGTTAAGCACATTTAATATTGAATAAAGAGTTGTTGTTTTCCCAGATCCTGTTGGTCCTGTGACTAAAATAATTCCATGCGGTTTTTCAATGTTTCTTTTAATAATTTCAAAAGGATTTTCTTGAAAACCTAATTTTTTTAAACTTAAGATTTGGGACTTTTCATCTAAAATTCTCATTACAATTTTTTCTCCGTCAAAAATTGGAATTATGGAAACACGAAAAGAAACTTGATATTCAGAAGTTTTAATTTTAAATCTGCCGTCTTGAGGAAGCCGATGCTCATCAAGTTTCAAGTTTGACAAGACTTTAATTCTTGCCACAATTCCTGTATGGGTATTTTTTGGCAATGTCATTACTTTTCGCATAATTCCATCAATTCTATAACGAACGATTGTTTCTTTTTCCAACGGCTCTATATGAATATCCGAACATTTTTCAAAAATAGCGTATTCAAGCAAAGTATCAACAATGCGGACAATAGGCAAATCTTCCGCAAGCTCTTTTAATTTTTCTCCTTTTTGATCATCATCTTTTGCTGTTTTTTTTATTGAAATTTTATTAATTTCTTTAAATTCTGATTTAAGGCCTTTGTGGTATTCTTGAATCACGTCGTTAACGCTTTTTGGAGTTGTTACAAAAACTTTAATATTGCCTGGTATTTTTTTATTGATAAATTCTATAATTTGAAAATCTTGCGGATTTGTTGTGGCAATTTTGCATTCTTTCTCTGTTTTGTCAAAAGCGATTATTTTATGCACGTGCGCTATCGGCTCTGGAATTAAATTTAGAATATCCTTGCGGATAATTTTATCTTTCAAAACAATAAAAGGCATTTTAAAATAATTCGCGACATTGTTATAAAAAGATTCTTCAGTGATTATCTTTTTTCCAATTAAATATTTAACTAAGTCTGATTGGTTTTCTTTTGACTCATTTAAGCATTGCTCAAATTTTTTTTCATTTAAAATTTTGTTTTGGATTAATATCTCTTTAACTAAATTTTTTTTGAGTTTCATTTTAAAATTTTGTTAAAAATTAAACTGAATTTATTATAACACATAATAAGATGGTTGCATACTTATTTTGTTGCTCAGAATAAAAGCATTGAAAAAATATTTAGAGTAATATATCATAATTACAATAATGCTTTTTAAATAATAAAAATATGTTTTCTGGCATAGTTAAAACAACAGGAAAAATTAAAAAAATAGAAAAGAAAAATAAGAAAGTTTATTTTACTATTAAAACAAATAATTTTTTAAATAATATAAAAATAGGCGCGAGTATTGCTTGCGACGGTGTTTGTTTAACAGTGGTTAAAAAAACAAAAAATAGTTTTCAAGCGGAATTAATGCCGGAAACTTTGCGAATAACAAAATTTTCAAATTCAAAAATAGGAGACTTTATAAATTTAGAAAAATCATTAAGGGTTGGAGATTTTGTTGACGGTCATTTTGTTATGGGCCATATAGATGGAATAGGAAAAATTCAAAAAATTATTTTAGACAAAGAATACGTAAATTTAATTATTAAAATTCCAAAAGGATTAAAAAAATTTTTAGCTTATAAAGGTTCAGTTTCAATTAATGGAGTAAGTTTAACTATTTCAGGAGTTGGAAATAATTGGTTTAAAGTTAGTTTGATTACCCATACGTTAGAAATAACCAATCTGTCTTGTTTAAAAATTAATGATAAAGTAAATATTGAGATAGATATGGTAGCAAGATATTTAGAAAAATTAAAAATAAGTTTATGAAAACAAATAAATTTGAAAAATTAAATGGTAAAAATTTTAAAATCGCGATTGTGCAGGCAAGATTTAATCAAGAAATTACTGATGATTTGAGAAAAGGAGCTGAAAACGCGTTAAAAGAAGCAGGTGTAAAAATCAAAGCTGAAATTTTTTTAGTTCCAGGATCAGTTGAAATTCCATTAGCTTGTCAAAAAATAGCTCTTAATAAAAAATTTGACGGAATCATTGCTTTGGGCAATATTATAAAAGGAGAAACAGCCCATTTTGATTATGTTGCCAAAGCTGTTACAGAAGGAATAATGGAAGTTATTCTTAAAAACAATTTTCCAATCACATTTGGAGTGATAACTGTTTATAATTTAGAGCAAGCAAAAGCGCGGTCGCAAAATGATAAAAATAACAAAGGCTATGAAGCTGGCATGGCTTTGATTGAAGTCTTAAATTTAAAAATTTAATATGGATTTAACTGAAGAATTAATTAAAAACAATTATCTTAAAACGCCGAATATAATAAGCGCTTTTAAAAAGATTAAAAGAAGCGATTTTATTTTAGAAGAATATAAAAACGAATCTGAAGGCGATTACCCCTTGCCGATTGGATATGGCCAGACTATTTCCCAGCCGTTAACTGTCGCTTTTATGTTGGAATTATTGCAACCAAGACAAGGAGATAAAATTTTGGATATTGGATCTGGATCTGGATGGACAACAGCTCTTTTAGCTAATATCACGGAAAATAAAGGAAAAGTCTACGGAATTGAGATAATACCTGAATTAAAAGAATTTCAAAAAAAGAATATTAACAAATATAATTATACTAAAAAAGGTATAGTAGAAATATTTTGCGCTGACGGGACAAAAGGACTTTCAGATAAAAAGCCTTTTGATAAAATTTTAGTTTCAGCAATGTCAAATAAAATTCCATTGGCGCTAAAAGACCAGCTTAAAATAGGCGGACGGATGGTAATCCCGATTTCAGATGGAATAAGCTTGATAATTAAAAAAACAAAAGATGTTTTTGATGAAAAACATTATCCAGGATTTTCATTTGTGCCTTTAGTCGGCAAAAATTAATAAAACAATTATGTTTAAAACAAAGTTTATTATTTTATTTTTTTTATTTTTATTTTTAACAACGATTTTTTCTGTTGTTATTTTTTCTATTGTCATTTCGACTCCTTATGATAAATTATCAGGCTTTGAAACATTTAAAATAGAATCCGGGCAAAGCGTTAATGAAATTAGCAGAAATTTAAAAAAGCAAGGAATAATCCACAGCAGTTTTGTTTTTGAAATTTATCTCTGGCTTTTAAAAAGTGAAGGAAAAATTAAAGCAGGAAATTATAATTTAGATTGCCCGATTAACATTAAAGATTTATCTGAAATTTTAATACAGGGGCAAAAAATAGGATTGGAAAGAAAAATAAAAATTATTGAAGGGTGGAACATTAAAGATATTGCTAAATATTTAGCAGATGAAAATATAACAGCTCAAAATGATTTTTTAGATTTTGTTAAAAATTATAAAATAGATAATACTAAATTTTCTTTTTTAACAGACACAAAAAATAAATATGATTTAGAAGGTTTTCTGTTTCCAGATACTTATAAAATTTATAAAGACGCGCAAAATAGCGATATAGTAAATAAAATGTTAAATAATTTTAATCAAAAAATAACAAAAAAAATTAGAAGTGATATTCAATTTCAAAACAAAACGTTATTTGAAATAATTATCATAGCAAGTATAATAGAAAAAGAGGTTAGAAATGAAAATGATATGAAAATAGTTTCAGGAATTTTTTGGGACAGAATAAAAAATGGACAGCCATTGGAATCTTGCGCAACAATAGGTTATATTTTAGGAGAAAATAAAAGACAATACTCTTATGAAGATACTCGGATTGATTCTCCTTACAACACTTATTTACGACAAGGGTTGCCGTCTGGTCCTATTTGCAATCCAGGGCTAAAAGCGATTAAGGCGGCTGTTTATCCTGAATTTACGGAGTATAATTATTTTTTATCAAAAAAAAACGGAGAAACTGTTTTTTCCAAAACATTTAAAGAGCATAGTTTAAATACGCGAAAATATTTAAAATAAAAATTACCAGCTATGAAAATTTTGATTACAGGAGGTTGCGGATTTATAGGAAGCAATTTTATACATTATTGGATTAAAAAATATCCAAATGACAAAATCATTAATTTGGACGCCTTGACTTATGCAGGCAATTTGGAAAATTTAAAAAATATTAAAGGCAAAAAAAATTACTTTTTTGTCAAAGGCAATATTTGCGATAAAAATTTAATAAATGATATAGCTAAAAAAATTGATTTAATAGTTCATTTTGCGGCTGAAACCCATGTTGACCGCTCTATAAAAAATAGTTCTGATTTTATTAAAACTAATATTGAAGGAACGCGCGTTTTATTAGACGTTGCGAAAAAAAACAGTATTCGGTTTCATCATATCTCGACAGATGAAGTTTTCGGATCTTTAAATTCTAATGATCCTAAATTTAATGAAAACACGCCTTATGATCCGCGCAGCCCTTATAGCGCTTCAAAAGCAGGCGCCGATCATTTAGTAAGATCTTATTTTCATACTTATAAACTGCCTATTACAATTTCTAATTGTTCAAATAATTACGGTCCGTATCAATTTCCAGAAAAATTAATTCCCCTGTTTGCAACAAATTTACTAGAAAATAAAAAAATTCCAATCTATGGAGACGGCGGAAATATTCGCGATTGGATTTATGTTGATGATCATAACTCTGGCGTGGATTGCGTTATTAAAAAAGGAAAAATAGGAGAAACTTATTGCTTGGGCGGAGATAATGAATTAAGCAATTTAGAAATTACAAAAATGATTTTAAAAATAATGGGGAAAAGCAAAGACGCGATTGAATACGTAAAAGACAGACCTGGACATGATTTTCGTTATGCCATAAATTTTGATAAAGCAAAAAAAGATTTAGGATGGAATCCGACGATTAATTTTGAACAAGGTTTAAAAAAAACAATTAAATGGTATAAAAACAATCAAGACTGGTGGAAAAACATTAAATCAGGAGAATATAAAGAATATTATCAAAACCAATATGGAAAATAAACAAAAAATTTTAATTTTAGGAGCGCATGGAAATTTAGGACAACAGTTGTCTAATATTTTTTTATTAGATAAAGATTATGAAGTTGTCGCTTGGGATAAAAATGATTTAGATATTACTAATAAAAATGAAACAAATAAAAAAATTGTTCAATTAAATCCGAGTTTGATTATTAACGCTTCGGCTTATAACGCTGTTGACGCTTGCGAAAAAGATGAAGAACAATTTGAATTGGCTAAAAAAATTAACGGATATGCTGTCGGATATATTGCTAAAGTAGCCGAAAAAATAGGCGCTATTTTTGTTCATTTTTCAACAGATTATGTTTTTGACGGCAGAAAAAAAGACGGATACAAAGAAAATGACAAGCCAAATCCGATTAATAAATACGGCAAAACAAAATTAATAGGAGAGCAAGAATTGATTCAACGCGAAAAATACGGATTAAAATATTATTTAATTAGAACTTCAAAATTATTTGGACCAAAAGGAAGCGGTAAAAATATAAAAGAAAGTTTTTTTGATCTGATTTTGGAATCAAGCAAAGAACGAAAAAAATTTAATATGGTGCGTGACGAGGAAATAAGCTGTTTTACTTATACTTTGGATTTAGCGCGAAAAGTCAAAAAAATATTAGAAAATAAAAAATCGTTTGGAATTTATCATATAACTAATTCTTCTGAATGCGATTGGTATGAAGCCTCTAAATTTTTGTTTAATATAACTAAAAAAGAAATTAAAATAATTCCAGTTAGCTCAAACGAATTTCAACGTCCAGCTAAAAGGCCAAAATATTCTGTTTTATTAAATACAAAATCAAAATCTTTGCGAAGCTATCAAGACGCGCTAAAGGAATATTTGAATATTACATAATTTTTTTATTTTAAAATTGTGGTATGATAAATAAAAATTTTTTTAAATTTTTTTTCAAAGACAAAATAATTTTCGCTAATTTAATTATTAGCATAATTATAAATTCAATCATCTGGATAAATCTATTAAGAATCAAAAAGGTAGGCGAGATGATTCCTCTACATTATAATGTTTATTTTGGAATTGATTATATCGGTGACTGGCATAAAATTTTTATAGTGCCTTTAATCGGGATAATTATTTTAATTATTAATTTTTTATTAGCTTTATTAATATATTATAAAGATAAATTTATATCTTACATATTAGTATTTACTGTTTTATTTGTTCAAATTATTTTATTTTTAGCGAGTTTATCAATAGTTTGGATAAATATATAATAAACATATAATAGACTTATGCGTGTTGCTATAGTGCATGATATGCTCACACAATATGGCGGAGCTGAAAAAGTTTTAAAAGCGATTGCTGATATTTATCCGCAAGCTCCAATTTTTACCCTAATTTATAATGAAAAAAAATTAGGGCATATTTTTTCTAAACACAGAATAAAAACATCATTTTTGCAAAAATTTCCTTTTGCGAAAAACAAATTTCAATATTTATTGCCATTAATGCCGCCAGCAATAGAAAGTTATAATTTGAAAAATTTTGATTTAATTATATCTTCCGCCAGTGCTCTCTCAAAAGGAACCATAATTCCTCCATCTGCTTTGCATATTTGTTATTGCCATACTCCAACGCGCTATCTTTGGGTCAACAGCCAAGATTATATTAGCAGTTTAAAATATAATAAATTAATAAAATCAATAATAAAATTGTATTTGACGCGTTTAAAAATTTGGGATTATTCAACCGTTTCTCGCGTGGATAAGTTTATAGCAAATTCTTATAATGTAAAGAAACGCATTAAAAAATTCTATGACAGAGAAAGCGCTGTAATTTATCCGCCTGTTAACATTAAAAAATTTTTTGTATCAGAAAAAAATAAAGAATATTTTTTAATAGGCGGAAGAATAGTTCCGCACAAAAAATTTGACATAGCAATTACGGCATTTAATAAATTGAATATTCCTTTAAAAGTTTTTGGTGAAGGTCCTGATTATAAAGCATTAAAAAAGAAAGCAAATAAAAACATTGAATTTTTGGGTTTTATCAAAGAGGAGGATAAGCCAAAACTTTATTCTCAAGCAAGGGCTTTTTTGCATCCGCAAGAAGAAGATTTTGGAATTACTTTAGTAGAAGCAATGGCGTCAGGAACTCCAGCGATAGCTTATAAAGCTGGCGGAGCAAAAGAATCTGTCAAAGAAGGATTATCAGGCGAATTTTTTTTAGAACAAACTTGGGAATCTTTGGCTGAAAAAGTAATAAATTTTGATGATAATAAATATAATAGATATGAAATAGCACAATCAGTTGAAAAATTCAGCAATGAAAATTTTAAGGAAAAAATTAAAAAATTTATTCAAGAAAACATAATTTCGCCCAAAAACCCTTGACATATTTTTAATATCTGCTATAATAATACATCAATTAAAAATCAGATAAAAGAACATTAAAAATTAAAAAAACAATGCAAGGAGAGAGGCATTGAAAATACTTTTACTAAAATACAAAAGGTAATAAGTATTGCGATACTTTCTCTAAATGGGATATTTTAAAATCTCCCAGCCTTCTTTTTCAAAGGGGGAAATAATAAAAGCATTTAGAAAATAAAAGCGTTGCGATATTTGTTGCCTTTTTTTAGAAAGAGCAGTAAAGAGGAAAAAAATTAAACTCGTCTTTGCTACTTTCTCTAAAAAGAGAAAAATGAACATTAAAACAAAAGCGCATATTAGTAATTTTAAGCAATTAAAATGAGTTAACATTATTTTTGCGAAAATGCAAAAGGAGAGAGCTCATTGCCTAAGATTGATAATTCGCTAAGTTAGTCGCCAATTTAAAAAAAGGCGAAACAGGATTATATTATTTTAACTTAATCAAACGAACTGATTATTTTAAAATAAATCGCTTAGTAAATTTGTGGCAAAATCGTTTCAATGCTTGTAAACGACAAGCCCTTTAAAAAGCAATCCTGTTGACTGTTGTTTTTCAAAAGAACATCAGCTGAACGCAAAAGTCTGAACCGCTTTTGCGTTCAGGAATGTTCTTTAAGTGAGAATTTGTTCTTTGAAAAAATATTTTTATTTTTAACCAACGGATTGTGGAAATAAGATTATTAATTCTTAATTCCCCCTTTGGCAAAGAGGGGTTGGGGGATTTTAAAATAATTTTTAATTTAATAATTTTATTTCCGCATTCCGCGGAGAAATAAAAAAACCAGCCTTGCAAAACGTGGGGCAAAAAAGGAGAGAGAGAAATGAACACATATATAGTTTATAAATGCGAAAATAACATAAAAAAAGTGGTATGGGTCGGAGAGGCCGAAGACATTGCCGACGTTGAAAAAGAAGTCGGCTATGCAGGCTTTTCTGCATACGAATGGCTGGGGCAGAAGTTTCAGGTCGTTGAGGCAGATGACCTGAAATTTGCAGATGCAATAAAAAAGTATCTGCAAGGGCTAAAGTTCCACTATCATTGGCACGGCAAGAGAGTGCTAAACATGGTTGGTAACGAGAGAACCACTAGGCAAAAAAGGGAGGAGAAATATCGGGCTGAAAATTGCCTATCCCGATTAGAGGAGGAGATAATAGAGTCAGGTATCTCCTTTAAAAGAGTTTGGACGGAGGTCAACGGAGTCGATCCAGACAATATTCCAGCGCTGAAAGGACACTGGATATAAAATATAAGTAGCCCGCCAAGGGGTTAAAAAAAATTTCCAAAAGGAGGTTTAAAATGGTTCAAAACGGAGTTTATGGCTTGGCACATAAACTCCTTTTATCCGAGTTTGTCAAAATATTTTTGGCAGATTCAGATAAAATTATTTCATAATTTTCGCTGAAAGTCGTAGACTAAACGCGGAAACGCGCGGAAATTGTAAAAAGTAAAAAAAAATAAAAAAATTATTTAAAAATAAAAAATCAAAGCATTAAAATATTGTTTTTAAAATTTCAACAAAAAATTTTTTGAAAAAATCATTTAATCCATTTTTTGGAAAAAGAATTAAAGATGTCTTGAAAAAAAGATTTGGCTTTTTCACTTAAATTTTTTTGAGGTAAAAGTAAAAGTGGTTCAATACCAGAAAGTTCGTCTGATAATTTGTTAAGTTTGGCAAGAAGAAGCGCTGGTTCAATAGCAACGCCAAATTTTTTTTCAACAAGGCGAATTAGAGTTAAAAGATTATATTTTGGTTTTTGGCTTAAATACACATATAAATCAAAAGCGTCTTTAGGCTCGTTTCTTTGATAAGCGGAAAGTGTTTTATTTATCATAATATCGGACAAAGAATCAATATTTATAGAAAATTCCACAAGCTTTTTTCTTCTTTCATAATTTGGAAAAGGAAAAAACACAAGTTCTAATTTAACATTTTCTTTTCCGCGCTTAGCAAGATAAATTTTTCTGTTTAGTTCCTGTCTAAAGATTATTTTATTCGCCTGAACTTCTTTTTTTAAGCTGTTTATGAAAATAAGATATTCTTCATCAGAATACAGATTATCAGAAAAAAAATCTAAATCAATTGAATCGCGATGAGAAAGGTAATAGTAAGAAAGCAAAGTTCCGCCAGTCCAATAAAAATTTTTGCCAAAAGAATTTTTTCCAAAAAAACGCAGAACATCTTTTTGCAAATCAGTAAGTTTAATTTTTGCCATATTTTGAAAGATAATTTTGTAAAAGCTCTTTAAGAGATGGATTTATTTTTAACAAAGGCAAATATTTTTTAAGATCTTTTTTTTTAATTCCAGACAAATCGCCAAACTGCAGCTGTCTGTTTAGGCGCCAATTTTTAACTAAAGGATTGTTTAAATCCATTTTTTCAGTATTATAATCCCAAAAGATAGCTTTGTTTTTTAAATTTTTATTCATAGTTTTGAGTTTTATTATACTTTAATTTTAACATTTTTTTTAACAAAAATCAAGGTATTGTTTAAAAATAAAACCAATGGAAATTCGCGGGGCAGGAAAAGTATAAAGCAAATTTTTTATCTCTCTCCAAAAATAAATATTCGCTTATGCTTTTCATTAATTGCTCCGCGGATTTCCGTTGGTTTTTTTATTTCGTATTTTTTAAAAATATGTTATAATATTCACAAAGTAAATTTTGATTTATGGCTCAAAACATATTTTTATTATTTCTAAAATACATTACTGTTGATTTAATCGGCGATTTTTTTTATTTTCCTGTTTGGTGGTATACTAAAGGATTTAAAAAAGCGATATTTTTTTCAATAAAAAAAATAAAAGATACAGAAAAAGGATTAGGGATTGGAATTTGGGCGAAAAATTTATTTAAACCAATGTATGCCCAATATGACTGGCAAGGCAGGATTATTAGTTTTTTAATGCGTCTTTTCCAATTGATTGTTAGGTCAATTGCATTTGGCGTTTTTTTTATTATTATTTTATTTTTGCCGCTAATTTGGCTAACATTGCCGATTTTTATTATTTTTCAAATAATTTTAATTATAAAAATATAAAATGGAAGATAAAAACAAAAATTCTAAAAATCCATTTACTTTTCAAACTATTGTTTGCGAAAAATGCGCTGGAACAGGAAAAATTGATCATAAAAAATGCCAGAATTGCAAAGGAGAAGGCGTTGTTTTTTGGTTTAATAAAACTCTTTTTTGTTGGGGGAAAAAAATCAGCTCGATTAGTATTTTAGAAAATAAAATAGAAAAAATCGCTCGAAAAACTATTAATATTATTTTATTTATTTTTGGTTTATTAGGTTTTCTTTTTTTTGTTTATTATGTTTACAGCAGAAATTTTATTGGGTTGATAAGTTTAGATTTTTGGGCAGAGCAAACAAACGAAATGTTGATTTTTTGGTTAAGCATTATTACTGATATGTATCTGTTTTATCGTTTAGATAAAGAGTCAACATTGGTTAAAAAAGTGGAAAAAAGAAAATTTGATAAAAGCGTAAATGTTTTTTTAAGTTCAAATCCGTGGAAAAAAATTAACAAAATGCAAAATTTAAAAAGAGTGAATATTGCCAGCGCTTTTACTGTTAATTCCATAAAAGCTATTGAAGAAGCGTGGAAGCTGTCCGTAAAATTCAAGCATCCGCAAACAAGGTCTGTTCATATTTTGGCTTCATTGCTGTTCTTTTCCAAAATTGATCTGGTTTTTGCCAGACTAAGCATAAATATTGAAAATTTGGCAAAAAAAATAAGCAGGTTGCTGAACAAACAAGAATTTCTTGAATTTGAAAGAGGCAATAATCCAATATTGTCCGCTGATTTTAAAAAAATTTTATTTAACGCTTATATGGAAGCTTACAAAGCTCGCGAACCCCAAGTGAGCGTTATTGACTTATTGTTGTCAATCGCAAAAGAAGACAATTCAGCTCAAGAAATTTTATTTGACTTAAAAGCTGATGTTAATAAAATTAAAAATGTTGTTGAATGGATCAGGGTTAATGAAATGCTTATTAAAGGGCAGAAGCATTTTAGAAGATCAGCTATATTCAAGCCAAAAGGCGGAATGGACAGGGCAATGACCGCTATTGAAACCCCTGCTCTTGATCATTTTTCCCAAGATTTAACATTGCTGGCTAAGTTTGGTTATTTAGAGCCGTGCATAGGCAGAGAAAAAGAAATAGAAGAAATTTTTCGTTCAATAGAAGCAAGCAGGCAAAGCGTTATTTTATCCGGAAATTCAGGCGTTGGCAAAAGCGCTATTATTAATGGAATAGCGCGTTTAATGGTTGAGGAGGATGTGCCAGAAATAATTAAAGATAAAAGATTAGTTAGTTTAAGCGTTGCTCGCTTAGTAAGCGGAGCCACTCCAGCTGAAGCCCAAGGAAGGTTAATGCGAATTATTGATGAAATTCGCCGCTCAGGAAATATTGTTCTTTTTATCCGCGATATTCAGGATATTATAGGAATTACTTCTGGTTCAAAAGAAAGTTTGGATTTGTCAGAGGTTTTGGTTTCAGAAATTTCAAAAGGAACATTCTTTTGCTTCGCGACAACAAATTCTATTGATTACACCCGTTATATAGAAAATAGCGCTATTGGAGATTCGATGCAAAAAATTGAAATTTTAGAACCAGAATTAAACAAAGCAATTCAAATTTTAGAAGCAAAAACAGCAGTAATTGAATATCAAAATAGTGTTTATTTTTCTTATGACGCTATTGAACAAGCAGTTAAGCTTTCTGGAAAATATATCCACGACAAATTTTTGCCTGAAAAAGCAATAAAAATTATTGAACAAGCGGCTGTTTATGTATTTAAAAACAAGGGGGCTAAATCTGTTGTTTTAGGAGAAGATATCGCGAAATTAATTTCTGAAAAAGTTAATATTCCTTTAACAAGCGTTACTGAAAAAGAAAGCGAAAAGCTGTTAAACTTAGAGCAGGAAATACACAGACGCATTATTGGCCAGACTGAAGCTGTTAAAATGGTTTCATCAGCGTTAAGAAGAGCGCGAACAGAATTAAGGGATTTAAATCGTCCAATCGCGAATTTTCTTTTTTTAGGTCCGACAGGGGTTGGAAAAACAGAATTATCAAAAACAGTCGCTGAAGTTTATTTTGGATTTGAAAAAAATATGATACGAATTGATATGAGTGAATATCAGGAACCAGCAAGTATCAATCGTTTAATAGGATCTCCCCCTGGACAAGGAGGATTTGGAACGGCTGGATATCTTACGGAAGCTGTTCGCAAAAGCCCGTTCACTTTGATTTTACTTGATGAAATAGAAAAAGCTCATTCTGATATTTTGAATGTTTTTTTGCAATTAATGGATGACGGAAGATTAACAGACGGGTTGGGCAGGACAGTTGATTTTACAAATGTTATTTTAATCGCGACTTCTAACGCTGGCACAAAATTTATTCAGGAAAAAATAAAAGAAAACTGGTCAGTTAAAGATATAAAAAATCAAATTTTAGAAAACGAAATAAAAAAATTTTTTCGCCCAGAATTTATAAATCGTTTTGACGGAGTCGTTGTTTTTAAGCCTTTGGAAATGGCGGATGTTATTTCTATCGCGCGTTTGTTAATAAAAAAAGTCATAAAAATGTTAAAAACAAAAGGCATAAATTTGCAAATTACGGAAGAAGCGCTTATTGATCTAGCAAAACAAGGTTTTGATCCGCAATATGGCGCGCGCCCATTAAGAAGAGTAATACAAGAAAAAGTAAATGATTATTTAGCGAATTATCTTTTAAAAGGCAAAATTCAGCGCAGAGATATCGTTGTTTTAGAAAAAGGAGGCAAAATTAAGATTATCAAAGCGGAGAAATTATAAATTAATATTAAGTACTTGGTATTAAGTATTGATCATTGAGCGTTTATATTTTGAGTTTAAATATTTATGTGCTAAAATATTTACAAAATAATTTTTATAATTTAAAAAATTTATGTTAAAAATAAACGTCCCCTTGTCGGTTCCAAAAAGAAAAGAAAAAGAGTATATTAAAAATTTCAAAATAGCAACCCATAATACTGGCAGGTTAATGATGTTTGCCGGAGACCAAAAGGTAGAGCATCTGAATAATGATTTTGTTGGAAAAAATATTCCAAAAGAAGTCGCTGATCCTGAACATTATTTTCAGATAGCAAAAAAAGCGCATATTGGAGTTTTTGCCACGCAATTAGGATTAATCGCGAAATATGGTCGTGATTATTCAACAGTTCCCTACCTTGTGAAAGTAAATTCAAAAACAAATTTGTTAAAAACAAAATATAAAGATCCATTTGCGAATCTTTGGATACAAATGGAGGAAATAATAAATTTCAAAAAGCAAACAAAACTAAATATTTTAGGAGTTGGCTATACCATTAATATTGGAAGCTGGTATGAATCAAAAATGTTTAGGCAAGCTGAAAATTTAATTTATCAAGCACACCAAGAAGGATTAATAACTGTGTTATGGATGTATCCGCGCGGAAAAGCAGTTAAAAATGAAAATGACATACATTTAATTGCCGGCGGAGCCGGCGTGGCAGTCTGTTTAGGCGCTGATTTTGTTAAAGTAAATTTTCCTTATAACAAATTCCATACAAACAGAACGTGTAAACTTTTTCAAGAAGTAACAAACGCTGCCGGACGCACGGGAGTAATTTGCGTTGGCGGAGCTAAAAAATCAGAAAAATCTTTTTTAAGCTGTTTGCATAGCCAAATACATATTAACAAATCAAAAGGAAACGCGACCGGACGAAATATTTATCAGCGGCCTTTAAACGAAGCAATAAAAATGGCTAACGCAATCTCAGCTATCTCTTTATATGATTATTCAGCAAAAGACGCTTATGACATTTTTCTAGGAAAAAATAAATTAAAAATAAAATCTTAATTAATATATGTCATCTTGAATTTAATTCAAGATCCGCAAATTTATCACGCAGATTCCATGCCAAACACGGAATGACAAAACGAAAAATAATGCTTGTCAAAAAACAAAATGGTTTTACGCTTATTGAATCGCTAATTACAATTTTAGTAATGTCTATTTTATTTCTCGGCGTTTATGAATTAATAATTTTTTCAATAAAAATTACAAACGATAACAAACATAGAATGGCAGCAACAATTATCTCTAACCAAAAAATGGAAATAATTCGCAATCTTCCATACAACGATATTGGCACAGTCAGCGGAATGGTTAATGGCGTTATTCAAAATAATGAAATAGTGCAACAAGGAGGAAACATTTTTAACATAAATACTTTTGTCAAATATGAAGACGATGCTTTTGACGGAATCAGCACAACAGAAGGAGGAACAGACACAATACCAACTGATTATAAATCAGTAAGAATAAGGGTAAGCTGGACCGGAGGCTTTCAAGAAAAAAATGTTGTTGCTTACACAATTATATCTCAACGCGGAATAGAAACAAGCGCTGGCGGCGGAACATTGGCGATTTTAGTATATGACGCCAATGGTCTTCCAGTAAATTCAGCTGATGTTCTTGTGCAAAATAATATTGTCGCGCCTGTTATTGATTTTAGCGCGCAAACTAACGCACAAGGAAAATTAATTTTTTATGGCGCGCCTACTTCAACAGAAGCATATAGAATAACAGTGAGTAAGACAGGATATAGCGTTAGCTCAACAACCGATAGAACGCTTGAAAATCCTAATCCAACAAAACCTCATGCGAGCGTCATAGAAGACTGGAAAACAGAAATTACTTTTTATATTGATAAAGTTTCTAATTTAAATATTACAACAATTAAACAAGATCTTTTAGACAACTGGCTAATTAATACAGACGGAAGCGGAGAAAATCAAATTCATCCTGATTTCGCTGTTGATCCTTTAGGAAATTTATATTTTGTCTGGGAAGACTATAGCAACACTTCAGATTCTAAAATTTACAGCCAAAAATATGATCTGACCCCTGTTAAATTATGGGCGGTAGATAAAATAGTCAGTTCCGCAAACAAACAAATAAACCCAAGTATTGCGTCAGATTCAGTTGGAAATTTTTATATTACATGGAACGATGATAGAAATGGAAATCAAGATTCTTATCTTATTAAAACAGACAGTGATGGCAATGATTTATGGACCGGGGATAAAAAAATAAATACTGACGCTGGGAATGAAGATCAAATCAATCCTCAAGTGGCTATCTCAAAAATTGATACTACAGCCACAAGCACAGTAGTTTGGCAAGATAACAGAAACAGTAATTGGGATATTTACGCTCAAAGATTTGATTCAGACGGAAACAATTTATGGACAAACGATCTAAAAGCTAATAATGATGGGGCAACAACAGATCAACACTCACCTACTTTAGCTATTGATTCCACTGACAATATTTATGTTATCTGGACTGACGAAAGAAACGGAAATAAAGATATTTACGCGCAAAAATATGACGCAAGCGGAAGTAAATTATGGGGAGCAAGCGATTTAAAAGTTAATAATGATGGGACAGCAACTGACCAGTACTCAGCTAATATTGCTATTGATTCAAGCAATAATATTTATATTGTCTGGACTGACGAAAGAAACAGCAACAAAGATATTTATATCCAAAAATATGACGCAAGCGGAAGTAAATTATGGGGAGCAAGCGATCTGAAGGCTAATAATGATGGAACATTAACTAACCAACATTCCCCTGATTTAGCTATTGATTCAAGCGATAACATCTATATTATTTGGACTGACGAAAGAAACGGAAATAAAGATATTTACGCGCAAAAATATGATTCAGATGGAAATAAATTATGGACAAACGATTTAAGAGTTAATATTAATGTAGGCAACTCCGACCAAGATAATCCTGAAATTATTATAAACCCTTTTGACGGAAAAGCTTACGCTTGCTGGCAAGACAATAGAGACGGTAATTATGATGTATACGCTTCTCCAGTAGAGCCTTATGGTTCAATATCATACATTGCTAATGTTCCTGTCACTATTACTGGCGCAAAAAAAATCGGTGAAAATCCTATAATATATAAATATACGGTTGACCAAACATCTGATAGCAATGGCGAAATAAATTTAGTAAATATTGAGTGGGATTCTTATACTGTTGAATTACAAACTGGATATTCTGGCCATTCGATTATAATGTCAGATCCATCAATTCCTATTAATCTGCTTCCTGATGAAACGCAAGAGCTAATATTATATTTAGAATAATCTAAAAATTTTATGCGAAAATCAGGATTTACATTAATTGAAATTATTGTTGTAATTATGCTTTTAGGATTTGCTGTTACACTTTTTACAAATTTTGTTGTGCAAGGATATAAAGCTAATCTTTTTGGCAAAGAACAGGATTTAGCTGTGCAAAATGGCAGAAAAGCAACAGAACAAATAGCTGAAGAAATAAGAGAAGCAACTCAAAGCGATCGCGGGGATTATAGTTTAGATGTTGTCGCGGAACAAAATTTAAGTTTTTACAGCAATATTGACAGCGATGATGATATTGAAAAAGTAAGATATTTTTTAAACGGTTCAATTTTTAAAAAAGGAATAATTGAACCAAGCGGAGATCCAATTGTTTATACTGGAACAGAATCAATTATTGATGTGTCAAAATATATAAATAATCAATCTGAAGCGATCTTTATTTATTACGATACTGATAATAATGTTATAGCAGATCCAACAACAAACAAAAACGATATTAGATTAATCCGCGTTTCATTAAAAATCAATGTAACTCCTGAAATAGCTCCTCAAGATTATTATGTTGAAATGAACGCGCAAATAAGAAATTTAAAAGACAATCTGTAAATTTATATTAGTCCTCCTTTGTAAAAGGAGGTTGGAGGATTTTTAAATTATAAAATTTTTATTTTAAAATCCCCCAGCCCCTTTGCTAAAGGGGGATTGAAAAAATAAAATTTTAAAATAAACATGTTTAATAAAATAAAAAACAACCAATCTGGAGTTATGCTTATTGTCGCCCTGTCTCTTAGTTCAATTTTTATAGTAATTGCCGGAGGGCTTGCTATTTTAGGAGTTTATGAATATAAATTATATCTTAGAAAAACAGCAAAAACGCAAGCTCTTCATATAGCTGAAGCCGGTGTTAATTATTATCGCTGGCATTTAGCGCATGAAGAAACAGATTTTTTTGACGGGACAGGAAGCGACCCAGACGGAACTCCTCCAAACGGACCGTACCAACATACTTTTAATTCCCCGACGGGAGAGATAGAAGGATATTTTAGTTTAGAAATAACACCGCCTATTGTTGGATCAACAATCGCGACAATAAAATCAACTGGATGGACAAACGATTTTCCAAGTATTCAAAGGTCTATTGAGGTAAGATATGGAATCCCGTCTTTCGCGACTTACGCTGTAGTTGTCAATTCTAATGTTAGATTTGGATCTGGAACTGAAATTTTCGGTCCGATTCATTCTAACGGGGGAATTCGTTTTGACGGCGTAGCCCACAATCTTGTTAGCAGCGCTGTTTTATGCTATGATGATCCTGATACATGGTGGCTTGTTGATCTTTGCGAACGGCCTGGAGTATGGACGGCAAGCGCATCCCCAGAAACTGTATTTTTAAACGGCACGAGTTTTCCGGTTGGGACTGTTGATTTCGCTGGCATAACAGCAGATTTAGCGCAAATGAAAGCGGACGCTCAATCAGACGGATTTTATCTTAATTACAGCCCGCTCGGCTATGATATTCATTTTAATTCTGACGGAACTTTTGATGTTTATAAAGTTAATACTTTAGAGCCTGATGGAGATATATATTGCGGTTATGAAGGATGGATTGTCGATTCTTATGATATTGCGACTGAAACTTTGCAAAGTTCAGCTAATCCTATTCCCAATAATGGAATAATTTTTGTGGAAGCGAATGTATGGGTTGAAGGAATAGTAAATGGCAGAGTAACATTGGCTTCAGGCAGATTTCCTGACAATCCTACAAAATATACAAGCATAACTATCGTAAATGATCTTGTTAATAATGATAGCGACGGAAGCGATGTTATAGGCCTTATAGCGCAAAAGCATGTACAAATCGGATATTATAGCGAAGACGATTTAGAAATTGAAGCCGCTATTTTGGCGCAAAATGGAAGATTTTACAGACCTTATTACGATGATTTTAGAAATCCAAACACTCATAATTTAAGAGACACAATAACTATAACAGGAAGTTTTGCCATGAACACAAGATATGTCTTGCATTGGTGCTGTCCTGATTCCGGCTACTGGACAAGAAACATTAATTATAATAATTCTTTGGTTTATTCTCCTCCGCCATCCTTCCCAACAACAGGAGAATATGTTTTTATTTCGTGGGAAGAAAAATAATAAATCTAATCAAGCTATAAGCTAATAAGCTAATGAAGCTAAAAAGCTAACAAAGCTAAATATATGTTTAATATTTTTTCAAATTCATCAACAGGAATAGAAATATCAGATTCTTTTATAAAATTAATTTCTTTAAAAAAGAAATTAAAAACTATTTATTTAGAAGGATATAATAAAATTATTTTACCTCCTAACATAGTAGTTGACGGAGAAATAAAAGATGTTGATAGTCTTATAAAATATATTATTAAATCAGTAAAAACCATTAAAGGCAATAAAAAAATTAAAGGAAACATTGTAACTTCATCTTCAAACAGAAAAACTTTTACTGTTTTAATAAAGATGAAACAAAAAATCAGCAAAAATAAAGATGATGACCAAAAATCAACTCAGGAAGCTATTTTAGAAGAAATAAAAAAAGAGATTCCTTTTTTAATAGAAGATATTTATTTTGATTGGCAATATGCTTGCACAAAAAATTCAAACGAGCAAAAAAAAATTTTATTATCAGCAGCTCCAAAAACAATTATTGATGATTATATAAACGCGTTTAAAACTTCTGAATTGTTTTTAAACGCGATAGATATTAAAGCAGCTGCTATTATTAGATCTTTAATTCCAATAAAAAACAAACAAATCAAAATAATCATATATATTGGCGAGTTTCATTCTACTATTATTTTAGGTAATAATAATATTATAGAATTTGTTGTTAATACTCCGCTTACAAGCGATGCCATTAATAAAACAATCGCTGATAAATTAAACTTGTCAAAATCGCAAACAGAAAAAGCCAAAAAAATTTGCGGAGTTAACGATAAAAAATGCCATGGCGCTTTAAAAAAAGCGCTCGATCCGCTGATAAATAAATTAACAAATGACGTTAAAAACATACTACTGTCTCGAAAAGATGATTCAGAGAACCAATTTCCCATAGAAAAAATAATTCTGTGCGGAAAAGGAGCTAATTTAAAAAATTTAGATGAATTAGTGGAAAAAAAATTAAACATTAAAACCATTGTTGGAAATCCGCTAATTAATATTAAAAAAACTAATAATTTATTAAATCAAGAAAAAGCTTTGGAATTTGCGACAACAATAGGCATGGCATTGCGCGGAATTCTTTAATATAAATTTATGATTACGCTTAATCTGCTACCAAGCAGAGAAAAAAAACAATTAAACACAAAAATGTACCTGTCTTTGGCAACAAAAATTGTTACTAGTTTTTTATGGCTGGCAGTTATAATTTTTTCTCTTTTATTCGCGTTTAAATGTATTATGAAACATAGTTTGGAAAATATGACAAAACAAAATGATATAATAGTTCAAAATAATAAAGAATTAAACTCAGAAATTGAAGAATGCAACAATAGATTAAGCGCTTTGTCAAAAATACAAAATGAAAATATTGTTTTTTCAAAAATTTTAATAAAAATCACGGAAATAATTCCAAAAAAAATAACCTTAAATAATCTTTCTCTGCAAATAAATGAAAAAGAAAAATCTAATAAAACAATTTTAATTAAAATGAAAGGATTTACTAATAACAGGGATAATCTTATTAGATTCAAAAATGTTCTGAATTCTATTTCCTACATAAAAAATATTGAACTTCCAATTAATACACTATTAAAACAAGAAAATATTGACTTTGAAATATCAACTGAATTAATGCATTTAGATAAAATTAAATAATTTATTTACAAAAAAATGGATAAACTAAGCAAAAAAATATCTGCTCTCATAATCGGTTTTTTGTCAACAATAGCTATATTATTTTTTTTAATATTACCTACTATTTCAGAAATAAAAACAATATCTACCGGTATCGCTGACAAAAAATCAGTCTTAGAAAAAAAATCTTTTGCAAATCAAGATATTAAAAAAAAATTGGAAAGAATAAATAAAATCAAAAAATCCCCTGAATTTTATTCAAGCTTTATTATTCCAGGCCAAGAACTTGACTTTATAAAAACAATTGAAAAAATCGCGAACAGATATTCAATTAAACAAGATCTAAAAATTGTTAATCAAGCTGACATTAACAAAGAATATCTTTCCTTGTCTATTAATCTAGCTGGTGATTATATTTCTTTAATTAAATATTTAACATCTTTAGAAAAAGAAAAATATTATATAAATATACAATCAATAATTTTGTCGTCTAATAAAAAAATAAAAAAAACAAATGAAACAAATATTAACAATGAGCAAAAAAAAGAAGACCAGCTCAAGCTTGTTATAAAAGCCAAGGTTTATTTTAAATAAATATTAAAAAATATGAAATACGAAATATCTTTTAAAAAAATTAAAAATATCAATATAATAAAATTTGCGTATTTTATGATTATTTTGTTTTTTACAACAATTATTATTTTTTTGGCTTTATTTTTATATAAAAATTTTTATTTGACTTTAAGTAATATAGAAACCATATATCATTTTCAAAATAAATTGGCAATAGAAAATATTGATATGGAGCTTTTTAACAAAGTTGAATTAAAAATAAATGAAAAAACAAACAGGCCATTTCCTAATTTTAATTCAATACAAAATATTTTTGAATAAAAAAAATTAATTTGCAATTTAAAAAAAACGCGGAAATTCCGCGTTTTTATTTTTTAAAAATCAAATTTAAAATTATCTGTCAAAAATTTTGGCAAGTTTTGGCGTGACCTGTTTTTTCCTGGAAATAACTCCTTTTAAATAAACACTATTATTTTTTAATTTCGCGCCTAAGGCTTTTCCAACTTTTTGTTGTTCATTGCTTGCGACAAGAAATTCTGACCCTCCTTTTATAATATCAGTGATAAATAATATTACAGTATGATATTTTTCTAATTTTTTTATTTTTTCTAATTCTAATAAAAGTTTATCTTCAAGAAGTTTAATCTCGCTTAAATCAGCTGTTTCAACCTGTCCTATTCCGAATTTTCCCGCCTTAAAATCAAAATCTTTAAAATCGCTTTTTATAATTTCTTTTAAAGAAAGATTAACCAAGCTGGAACGAACTTTAAAAATTTCCATTCCAAATTTTTTCCAATCAGTAATTTTAGCCAATCGCGCCAACTTTTTTATTATCTCTATATCTTTTAGCGTGCAAGTCGGCGATTTTGTAATCACAGTATCAACTAAAATAGCAGACAGCATAAACCCTGCCATTTCCTTGCTGATTTTGATTTTATTTTTAAAATATTTCTCAGCAATAATAGAGCAGACAGACCCCCAAGGCTTAACTTCAAAAACAATCGGCTTGTCGTATTTAAAATTAACCTTGTGATGATCTAAAATTTCAATAATATTAGCTTTTTCTACTCCGTTAATTGCTTGCGAAAACTCATTATGATCGACTAAAATCAAATTTTTTCCTTTCGCGTTTTTTACTAATGTCGGCGTTTTAAAATTAAATTTTTTTAAAATATAGGCTGTTTCTTGATTTACTTTTGAAGCGATAATGGCTTTGTATTGATTTGTTTTTTCTAATTTATTTTTAAAATTCGCGAAAGATATGGCGCCGGCAACGCTGTCCAAATCAGGCGGCCTATGCCCTGTGATGTATGTCATATAAATATATAAATTAAAATTATAAAAAATTATGTCTTAATATTTTATTGAATTCTTAAAATATTTTTTCTATGATAATCAAAATATTGCAATCTTTTATTATTAATAAATATTTCATCTAATCTATAACTTTTCAAATATTTTATTACATCTGTTTTTAACTGTCTTGAAAAAATTATTTGTCCATTATTTTTAAAAGATATATATCCCTGATCAAATAACATATCCATGTTTCTACTTAATAATAATCCATTATTTGGGTCATACGCCTCATCATCTTTGGATTTTATAAAAGGCTTAATATGGCTTGCTACCAAAGAAGGATAAGATAATTTTTCTAACATACATTTTATGTCTCCTATTTTTTCATCAGTCTCATTCTTCAATAAATTTTTATAAATTCTGTGTAAGTAAGCATCTCTTGTCTTTACCCCAATCTTTAATTCTTCTCCAAAAATTACCTGAGCATCTTCTTCAAAATATAATTCATTATTAATAATCACTAAATCGTCAAGTTTTTTCAAAAAATTCCATAGATATCCCACTTGGTTATATTTTCTTTTTATAAAACTTATTTTTTCAGCTTTTTCTCTTACTATTTTAATCTCGTCTTTTTCTAAAAAACCTTTTTTGATACTTGGTATATTTACTGTCATCAAACCGACAACGTCTTTTTTATCTAATTTTCCAATTTCCTCAAGAGTTTTTAAAAGAAAGTTTATCTCTTTTTGATTTGAATATTCTGTTACCGAACTGTTAAAACTAGAATTTGAATAAACAATTTTAGAAAAAATAGATTTTCTTTTTCTCTTGGTTCTTGCTTCTAAAAATTCGATTGTAGAATCATTGTAAGTTTTTAATTCATAATTTATGAAACCAAGTTTTACAAATTGATTAATACTTTTTCTAACAGAACCCATATCTTTTTTTGGATACTTTTTATAAACGACTTCTTGTAATTGTTTATACATTTTTGAAGAATATTGAGAAGTATCATTTTTATTTATAAAATCTACTATTGTCTGCAATGTCCCAATAAATTTATCATCATTAATGTCTGTATATTCAACAGTCAATTTCCAATAATCTTCATAATTTTGCTTAGTCATAATTTTTGTTTAAAGATTAGATCCTATTATTTTTAATAATAAATAAATATTCTGTATTCTTTTGTTTTTTTTCTTTCCCCGTAACTTTATAAATATGTGGTTTTTCAACAACTTCTATATTTTTTGAATATCTCTTTATTATATCTAATAAATTCTCTTTGCTTGGATATGAGTTATTGTTGTAACTTAAAAACCAATATTTATAATTAGATAAACTATAAAATAATTTATTAAATAATAATGATGATGATTTTTTATCAATAAAATTGTTTTTAAAAGGTTTTAACTTTTTAGATTCAATATATTCATCAATTATTCCATAAAAACCAAAATAATTATTCATTGTCCCTGTATATGGGGGATCTAAATAAATAATATCAGCACTTATTTTATTTAATACAAAAAATATATCTTCATTATATGATTTATTATTTTTTTGATTATCAAAAACTGCCTTATTGTAATCATTAAGATTTTTCAAAAAATGATTTTTAAACGATTCATTATGATATGCTCTTTTCCTCTTATATTTTTTATAACTGTATTTTTCGTTTCTTAATTGTTTTATTTTATTCCAATTAATATTAAATCTTGAATATGGCATTTTTCTAATCATCGATCTCCTCAACAATGTCAAAGCCATCGCCTTTTTATAATCTGATAATAAATTTTCTATATTTTTTCTATATAGATCTAACTCCATACACTCTTCTGAAAAAAAAAGAACATCTGCATAATTTTTATACATAAAACCTTTCATTGGTTTCCCAAAAAAAATATTTTCTACATCCTCATTTGTTAACATTTCTTGATTATTTTCAATGAGTGATTTTGAAAGCAGATAATTGACTTTCAAAATATCATTGCTTATAATTTTGTATCCTCTTTTTTTTGCTTCGTAGCCCATAGAACATCCTCCTGAAAAAGCATCAAAAACAGACTCTGCATCTTTTGGAAAATAATCACATATCCATTTTGCTAATTTTTCTTTATTTCCTATAAAATTAACTCTTGGAAATTTATTTTTAAACAGAATATTCATTTCTTCTCTTTTGCTATTATCTATTGTAATCATTTCTTTTAAACTATTGGCAATTGCTTTTGCCATAAGAGGTGGGACAGCGTTTCCAACCTGCTGCTGTTGAGATATTGAGGTGCTCTTAAATATAAATTCATCTGGAAAAGATTGCAATCTTGCTAGTTCCCTTACAGTTAAAGCTCTATTTTGAGAATAATGAAAAACTTTTCTCATATCTCCTGTAATAGTTACTGATGGATTCCCACTATTATATTTTATATATTTTCTTATGTCTCCAGATTTCGGTCTTATTTTTTCTGGAATCTCATCCCTTTCTCCTCCGTCAGAAATATAACTCATTTTTTGCAACATTTGTTCTGAATGATTCATCGCTACATGATTTTTAATATTGGATTTCTCTCCTGATTTCAAAACTGGTAAATTATTTAATGCTTCCTTTACTGTTTTATAATACCTAATGTTTCTTTGTGGAAATAAAATTTTATTATTAATTTTTGAACCAATAAAAATAACTCTTTTTCTAATTTGTGGTACTCCATAATCTGCTGAATTTAAAATTTTACATTCAACATTATACCCAATTTCTTTAAAATTGAATACAATTTCTTTTCTTGTTTTTCCATTATTATGTGTATATAAACGTGCTACATTTTCCATCACAAAATAATTTGGTTGCACAATAAAAACAATTCTAATAAATTCCTTAAATAATCGATTTCTGGAATCATTGAGAAATTTTCTTCCAATATTTCCTGCAATACTAAATCCTTGGCACGGAGGACCTCCAATAACCACATCTACTTTATTTTTTCCTACTATGCTTTTGATTTCTTCCTCTGTAATTTTGCCTATATCTTTCTCTATTAAATTATGATTTGAAAAATTTGTCTTATATGTATTGCAAAAATTTTTTTCAATATCTACAGAAAAAATATTTTTGAATCCAGCTTCATCAAAACCAAAAGAAAAACCTCCGGCACCACAAAACAAATCAATATATGTTGGTTTATTGAATAAATTATATTCGGTATTATTTTTCTTATTTTCTGAATTCATTTTATACGCAAATTTTTCAATTTTTAACAAATCAAAAAGTGTCCCTTGCACTTCTCTATCTGTAATATAACTAAAATTTTTATTTTGTTTTTTAAATTTTTTGTGAAAATTGTAATCTCCATTTTCGGAAACAACCGCAGAATCAATAAATTTATTTTTAATTTTGTCTTTAATCATAAATAATTTATTATTATTTTAATTATACCACAACAAAAAAATAGAGTATATATTTACCCCATTTTTTTGCTTACTCGCCTTTTGGAAGAAAGTCGAAATTTATTCAGTTAATAATTATTGCAAAATAAATATGTATTAAAAAAATATTTAACCTTATAAAAATCTTTCAAATAATAATCTCTCGGTAACAATATACAATTCATTTTTTGCGTTCTCTATTATATTTTCCATATCAGCAACACATTCTCCTTCTTTTGTTTTTACTAAATTACTGTGCAAAATTTCAAATCTTGGTACTAAAATATTATTATACTCATCCTTTAATTCATTACTAAAATAATACCCGATAAAAACACTGTTCAAAACATGTTCGCCACTCCATTCATATGTAGCTTGCATGTAATTTTCCCATGACCTATCTAAAATTTTATTGTCTACACCACCAATTTTATTTTTATAAAAATTTTCAGCAGAATATATTTTATTTTCTGCTAATCTAGCAAAATTTTTAATAAATTCTTTTTTTTCATCTACTAAATTTTGATATTCTATTTTTTCTTGATCAATTTTTATCAATTTAACTTTTATATAATAATGACCAAACCACAAAGTAGCCGAAAGTAATAAAGCATTAAACAAAAAACTATAAATATTATTTTTTGAAGGTCGTATTTTACTTAATTTTTCTCTCATAATTTATTTTTAAAATTCGCGAAAGATATCGCGCCGGCAACGCTATCCAAATCCGGCGGTTTATGCCCTGTGATATATATCATATAAATATTAAATTAAAAAATTATTTAAGATTTGCTAAAGAGAGTGCTTTCGTTAATGAAATTTTCAAATTTTGAGGTAAATTTTTCAAACAATTTTTTTAGCCTACCAACTAGGTAAGGTAAAAAAATTTTAGGGAAATTTGACCAACCTGCCTGCCCGTAGGCAGGAATACGGAAATTTCGATAGAAAAAGACTCTTGTCAGCAGACCCTTATCTAATAATAACACAATCCATTTAAGTAAACAAACCCCTGCGACGCAAGGTTAAATATTTTTCAAGCTATGGGGGCTTAAAAATATTTTGCGACAACAAATTTTTTTCTTTTTTTCTTAAAATTTTTCCTCAATAATATTCTCCATTGCTTTTTTTATAAATCTTTCTGCAAAATTTTTATCTATTTTTTCTTCTGTTCTCCGCTTATCTATATTAATAAAAAAATCTTTTGTCAATTTATTTCCCTTGAATTCTATTCCAAAGCTTAATCGGTAAATTGAAAATTTTTTAAAACACTTCTATTGGTTTTTTATAGTTTAATTTTTTTCAAGCCATTCGTCTTCTTTTTCTATTTCGGTTCCATTGTCATAA
>JAYEJU010000048.1 GCA_034660655.1 Patescibacteria group bacterium
AGCATATTGTCTACTTCTTGGTCAATCATAAATTTCATACCTCCATTTTCTTTCGTATTCGTCCCATTCATAAATTTTTTGGTCATCTCCTAAACCAAAAATATATGTTCCGTCATCACCACAAGAAGTAATTTTAACAATTTTAACTTCTGATTTTTTTTCTTTGAATTTCTTCATAAATTTTATATTTAGTTAATTAGTAAATAAAGTTTTATTTTTTAATGCTTCCTCTATTACATCAATTTCTTCATTATAATCTTCTTCATTATAATCTTCTTCTTTTATATCTGAAATTACGACTACATTTCCCCAAACATCATCTCCTTCTTTCCTAATTTCTGCTACATAATTAGCATATTTTCTAAAATTTGTGCCAAATTTTTTCTTTGTTTCAATAGGCAATTCATTTTTAGATGCGTAATTTTGATAATGTTTGTATAATTCCTCTTTTTTAATCCATTCTCCTGTTTTTTCTATTAAATTATCAATGGCAAAATTAGCGATTGAGTTCTTTTTATTATATTTTATCATTGTTTCTTTAATTTCTTTATTTGTTTTGTTATAACTATATTGTGAATTTTCTATTACTCTTTTGAACCCCTCCAACGCCCAATTTAGTATTCCTGACATTTCATTTTGATTATTTATTATTTTTTCTTCTCTCAACAATATTTTTTTTTGAATAATATTCTCAAAAGGAATTATTACCCATCTTTCAAAATAAGCATTATCATCTCCTATTTCTTTAACTGCCGGAATTGTATTACATGCGAATAAAAGTTTAGCATAATTTTTAAATTTAAAATGATCACCAAATTTATATTCGCCATCAAATGTCCCCGCTCCTGTTAACATTTTAAAATTTCCAGTATCTGAAATATCTTTTTCGCTCATATCATCGTGGATATTCACATATTTTTTATATAAATTTATTGTAGAAAATTTATCAGTCGCTATTTTTTGCAAATTAAGTCCTGAAATATTTTTTTCTCTGTCTTCTTCTGAAGATATAAATTTTTCTAAAATAGATATTAAAGTTGTTTTTCCAGTATTAGTTTCTCCAACAAAAATGAATGCTTTTTTAGGATAATATTGCCTGAAAAGACACATCCCCATGAATTCTTGAATAAGTATAATGTATTGTTTATCTAATGTTTCTTCTAAAAATTTAAAAAATAAAGGACATTTTTTTTCTTTATTATAAGTAATGGGAATTTGTGTTGTAAAATTATAATCAGCATTATGTTCTTTCAATTCTAATGTTGATAAATTTAACGCTCCATTTTTGACACAAATTATATTAGGGTCAATTTTATCAAAGTCTTCTCTTGGAATATAAGTTTTACGAGATATTTTATTGATTATTTCTTTTACTTTATGAGTAGTGCATTCATCTTGATATTCTTCTTCTATTTCTTTTTGTAATAATCTTTTATCTTTTGAATATAAGCCTTTTTTATAAATAAAAAATTCAATATCTTTTTCACCAACAGTTTTTATCTTATATTTATTTATAAGTTTATCTGTTATTTTGACTATTTTAAATTCTTTTTCTTTTTTTTCGTATTTTAACATAAATGACAAGTAATTTATTCCCAATCAAAAAAGCCCAGATGAGATAGCTTACTGGAACACAACATTCCAGAAGCAATATTCACATATTGCTTTATCTCATCAAGGCATTCTTGATTGTGTTGTGATTTTTTAAGCATAGGGTTTTTAAATTTGTTTTTATTATAATTGATTTAAAAAACTTTGTCAAGGGGGGGGGAAGAAGAGTTTATCCACAGAATTTTTTTTTTATTTTATTTTATTTTATTATAGGGGTAAATACAGTCTATATTTTTAATTTATGAGGAGAATTTATATATATGTATATTTTGTTATATTATATAGGTTTTTTATGTTTTTTTATTTTTTTATTATTTTTTTTTGATTATTTAATATAATTTAAAAATATAAGCTGTATTCACCCCTTGACAGAATTTTAAAATGTGTTATCTTGAAAATAAAACTAATTAGCTTGTCTTTTATGCGAATGAATTTT
>JAYEJU010000049.1 GCA_034660655.1 Patescibacteria group bacterium
AATAAATCAAGCCCTTTTTTGATTGTCTGTCCAACGCAATAAATCAAAAGCAAGCGGGCTTTTTTTGTTTCTTTTTTAGCTGTTAAAACAGGGCAGATGTGATAAAAACTATGAAAAGATTTTGCCAAGTCAAAAAGATATTTTGCCAAAATTGATGGGTCATAATTTTCGCCAGCGTTTTTTATAATTTCCGAAAATCTGCTTAACAAAAAAACAAGTTCTTTTTCTTGTTTAATTCTAAATTTTGAAAAATCAATTTTAACATTAATTTTTTCGTTTGACTTTTTAATAATACTATTAATCCTGGCAAAGGAATATTGCAAATAAGGACCTGTATGTCCTTCAAAAGCCAAAGATTTTTTTGGATCAAAATTAACAGTTGTTTTTGGATCATATTGCAAAATATAATATTTTAAAGCGCCAAGAGCTATGGCTTGACTCCGTTTTTCCAAATCTTCCTCGTTTATTTTTTCATCCCTTGCTCTAATTTCAAGGCTTGCCATTTTTCCTAAACTTTTGACTAAAGTATCTAAATCCACCTTTGTGCCTTCGCGGGATTTTAATTTTCCGCCTTCAACATTTACCATTCCATAACTTAAATGATACAAATTTTTACTTTGTTTAAATTTTAAAATATCCATAATCGCAAAAAGCTGTTTTTGCGCCAAGTTTTGCTCGCTTCCAATTATATGAATAATTTTATGCGGTTTAAAATCTTTTTGTTTCAAATAAATCAAAAAAATATCCTGCGTAATATATAAAGATGTCCCATCGCTCCGCAATAAAATTTTGTCAGGCAAATTATATTTTTTCAGATCAGCAACGATCGCCTTATCTTGTTTCTTAAATTTTTTGTTTTTTATTCCTTTTAAAATTATATCTTTTCCTTGTTTATATATTTCGCTTTCAAAATAAAATTTATCAAATTCAATTCCAATTTTATTAAAAGTTTCTTTTATCCCTTCTAATGTCCAGCTGTTCATTTTTTTCCATAAATCTAAAATTTTTTTATCGCCCTTTTCCCATTTTACTAACATATCTTGCGCTTTTTTTTCAATATCAGGATTTTGTTTTTTCATATCTTCAAACATTGTATAATAATCTCCGACAAAATGATCGCTTTTTATGCCGATTTCTTCAGGCAATAAATTTTTGCCTTTTTCTAAATAAGCAAGCATTGATTTGCAAATATGTATCCCCCTATCATTGATTAAACATACCTTTACAACTTTATATCCGTTCGCTTTTAAAATTTTAGAAACAGACCAGCCTAAAAAAGCGTTCCTGCCATGCCCTAAATGAAGCGGTTTATTAGTATTTGGGGAAACATATTCAATCACTATTTTTTTGCTTCTGCCTAATCTGTTTTCTCCGATTTTATTTCCTTTTTTAAAAATATCTTCTAAAATTGATTTTGCCATTTTTTCGCTATTAACAAAAAAATTCAAATAAGGTCCTTTATTTTCTATTTTTTTAATCAATCCAGCTTTTTTAACATTTATTTTTTTAGATAAATTTTTAGCAATTTCTATTGGCGATTTTTTTTGCGTTTTTGCCAAATCAAAACAAGGCAAGCTGAAATCGCCCATCTCTTGATTTGGCGGATAAACAATTTCCAAATCTTTTAATTCTTTTAAGTCTAAAACTTGTTTTAACAATCCAAAAATTTCCTTAATTGCCAAAGAAGTGAATTTATTTTCAATTTTAGAATTTATTTTAAACATTTATATTTTATTTTTCATTGCTTTTTCTAAATTTTTATCAAAAGTGATAACATCGTAAGTTTCTGACAAATATAATAAAGCTATATCAATAAAAGATAAATTTTTATTTTGAATACTTTTAAAATTATTTACAAAAATATTAAAAAAATATTCGTCAAAAAATAAAACTTTTGTATTTTGGTTATTAAACGCAATTTCAATAAAACCGTCAGCAATTTTTTTATTTGTTTTTTTTAATAGAACAGTGCAAACTTCAATAATCACATATTCTGGCACAACAATATCGCAATCTATTTTTTCCATAATTTTTACAGCTTTTTTATGTTGATTATCATTTTTGTCTAAAAAAGATATCCAAATATTTGAATCTAAAATAATCATACATTATTTGTAAAAATCAAAAGTGTTATTTACACTTTTAAAAAAATTCTTCTTGGTTGTCATTCCGAAAAGTATAATTTCTCGACGAGCTTGCGAGTCGTAAGAAATTAACTTATTCGGAATCTACACTATATATAATCACAAATCAATTGCAGTTCTGGATTCTGGATAAATGATTTTCTAAAAGCTCGCAGGCTCGCTTAGAAAATCTATTTTCCGGAATGACAAAAAGTGTAAATAACGCTAGTATATCTTACACATTATTATACAAAATTTTATCAATATTTTTACTCAAATTTTTATACTTGCTTTTAAATTGAATTTTTTTAAAATCATCCAAAGTATATTTTTTTTTATTATCACTTTTACTTATCGGTTCAATTCTAAAAACAGGCTTAGAATTTTTAACCACAATAAAAGAATGCCCATTAAGAGTTTCTTCAGAAATTGTTTTAAGATTTCTATATAATTGTTTTACTCCGATAATTTTGGTTTCCATAAATTTATAATTAAAATTTAAGTTCAACAATAGTTTAACTAAAATTTAACTTTCTGTCAAATTTTTTCTATTTGAATAAACAAAATTTCATTATCAATTTTAATTTCTTTGCAATCCTCGTCTGATTTTAAATCAGATGAAATATTAACAGTTAATGTGTCTTTTAAAATATCCTTTTTATATTCTTCAAATGTTTCTTTGATTTCTTTATTTTTGCTATTCCAATAAATATTTATTTTATCCTTAATAGTCAGCCCATTATTTTTCCGCATACTATTTATCGCGCGGACAATTTCCCGTTTTATTCCCTCTTGTTTTAGTTCAGGGGTAATTTTTGTATCCAATTCAACTTTCATATCTTTATCGCCCTTAACAATTTTTATATTCTTAACATTTATTTCATCTTTTATTAAATCTAAATATTCTTCATCAACTTTTAACTTTCCACTTTTAACTTTTAACTCGCGAAGTGGTTGCCTTATTCTAACGCCAACTTCCGCTCTTTTTGCTAATCCTAATTCAACAATTTTTCTCACCATCTCCATATCCTTTAAAATTTGTAATTTGTAATTCGTAATTGATAATTCTTGTTTTGGCCATTTTTCCAAATGAACAGACTCTTTTTCTCCGTAAACTTCTTTATACAAATATTCTGCCATAAACGGCATAAAAGGCGCGATAATTTTTGACAAGGTTAACAAAACATAGTGAGTTGTCTGCAAAGCGTCTTGTTTATCTTTTTCGTCATCGCCCTTAAAACGATCTCTGCTTCTTCGTAAATACCAAGTTGACAAATCATTTATAAATTCAGCTATTGGACGAGTAGCTTTTACTAAATTATAAATTTCCATATTTTCTTCAACTTCTTTTATTAACAAATTTAATTTTACTAAAATCCATTTGTCTAAAATGTTATTGGAATTTGCATGCCTGCTGACAAGGCAGGGCTTTTGATTTTCAAAAAGTTTATAAAAACTTAAAACATTTTTTAAAATCATTAAAACTTTTTTCAAAACCTCATCAACTCCTTTTTCCGAGAAATTCAAATTTTCAGCAAGCATCACAGGAGAAGTCAGCAAATAATATCTTAACGCGTCAGCTCCATATTTATCTAAAACCAAAGCAGGATCTGGATAATTTTTTAATTTCTTGCTCATTTTTTTTCCATCTTCCGCTAAAACAATTCCATTGGCTATTACATTCTTATAAGCTTGTTTATTTTTAATACCAACAGCAATCGCGTGCAAATAATAAAACCAACAACGAGTTTGATCTATGCCTTCCGCGATAAATTCAGCTGGAAAATTTTTTTCAAATTTTTCTTTATTTTCAAAAGGATAATGACATTGCGCGTAAGGCATTGCTCCGCTTTCAAACCAACAATCAAAAACATCAGAAATTCTTTTCATAGTTCCTCCGCATTTATCGCATTTAAAAATTATTTTATCAACTGTGTGTTTATGCAAATCATTAACTTTCTGTTTACTTAATTTTTCTAATTCGCTGATTGAGCCCATAACTTTTTTTTCTTTACACTCTTCACAAATCCAAACTGGAATTACTGACGCCCAAAATCTTTGTCTAGAAATTGACCAATCCCGCGCGTTTTCCAACCAATTTCCAAATCTCCCTTTTTTAATATGTTCTGGCGACCAATTTATTTTTTCAGCCAACTCCAACATCTGCTTTTTTATTTTTGTGATATTAACAAACCAAGAAGAAGTCGCATAATTCAACAGTGGAGAATCGCACCGCCAGCAATGCGGATAACTGTGTTCAAATTTTTTTTTCGCGAACAATAAATTTTTATGGGCTAAGTATTTTATAATTTCAATATCTGTTTTTTGATGATTATCAATTGGCTTTACATTCATTCCTTTGAAATCTTTTGCTTCTTCTTTAATAACTCCGTCCATTCCAATATGCTGAATAAAAGGCAAATTTTCTTTTTTAGCCAAATTCATATCATCTTCACCAAACGCTGGCGCGATATGCACGACACCAGTTCCTTCTTCGGTGGTTACAAAATCATCAGCATAAATTTTCCATCCATTTTCCTTATTTTCTAAATTTGCGTCTTTTGAATAATAATCAAAAATCGGTTCATATTTCAATCCAACTAAATCCTTACCTTTAAACTTTTCCATTATTTCATATTTTTCATTTTCTAAAGCATCTTTTAATCTGTCTTTTGCCAAAATAAAAACCTCCCCTAACCCCTCCTTATCAGGAGGGGAAAATTTGACTTTTACTTTTACATACTCAATTTCGTTCCCAACAGCCAACGCAACATTTCCTAAGAGTGTCCATGGCGTTGTTGTCCAAGCCAAAATATAAGTATTGTCATCAACAATAAAATTTCCTATTTTTTGTCCTGCTTCAAGTTTAAATTTTACAGTCGCTGACAAATCCTTAATATCTTTATAACCCTCCGCGACTTCTGACTGAGACAAAGTCGTTTCACATCGCGGACAAATATGCATTGGCTTATACCCATTATAAATCAAACCTTTGTCCCACAATTCTTTAAACACCCACCAAACAGATTCCATAAAATTCTTGTCCATTGTTTTATAGCAATTTTTCATATCAGCCCAACGTCCAAGCCTGCTGATTGTTTTTTCCCAATCATCAACATAGCTTAAAACTTTTGAACAGCATTGTTTGTTAAATTTTTCTATTCCCAAATTTTCAATATCTTTTTTGCTTTGCGAGTCCATTTCTTTTTCAACAATATTTTCAATTGGCAATCCATGACAATCCCATCCCCATCTTCTTTCAACACGATAACCTTTCATTGTTTTATATCTTGGCACAACATCCTTCATTATGTTTCCAACGATATGTCCGTAATGCGGAGGACCTGACGCAAACGGCGGACCGTCATAAAAAACATAGTCGCCTTTTGGCGCTTTCCTATTTACAGACTTTTCAAAAATTTTATTTTTTTCCCAAAATTTTAAAGTTTTTTCTTCTTGTTCTGAAAAAAAATTTTTTGTTTTTTGTTGATCTTGCTTTTTCATAAATTTTTAATCCGACTATCTTTTAATATTTTTCAAGTTTATTTTACTATTTTTAACGTAAATTAATAAAAAGTTGCATGGTTTTTGATAAATGCTATACTTTGATAAAATAAACAAAATAAACTAAAGAAGTAATTTAAATATAACATAAGCTTATATAACATACAAATTTTTACTATTAAAAAACAAAAAGTTTTTATAAAAACCAGTTAGCTGAGATATATATTTTTCTTTTAGGGCTATTGCCTCTCCATATAATAAACAAACTAAAATTAATAAAGTTGACAATATGATAATAAAGGGTTGACAATATGGTAAAAAAGGGTTTACAATATACTATATGAGTAAAAAAAGTACTAAAATTAAAGAATTCATTTTTGAACAATTACCAAATCATTCTACTGATATAGTACATCTTCTTTATAAAACATTCAATTTTTCCAGACAAAGAGCCCATTGGTATATTTCACAAGAAATCAAAAATGGTAAAATTATTAAAATTGGTCGTACTAATTCGACTCGTTATTTTATTCTAGGAGGGAATAATATTGAATTCAGTTGTAAAATTAAACCGGATTTAGCAGAGGATCAAATATGGTCTAAGTATGTAAAACCCATGATTACAGATTGTTCTGAAAATGTTAAGGGAATTGTTGCATACGGCTTCACTGAAATGTACAACAATGCCATTGATCACTCAGAGGGAACAACTATTTACACAAAACTTAAAAGGAATAATAAGAACCTCGAAATTACTATAATGGATAACGGTATTGGAATATTCCAAAAAATTAAAAATACATTAAACTTAGACTCAGTTCGAGAGTCCATACTTCACCTTTCAAAGGGTAAATTCACTACTGATCCCTCAAAACACACAGGAGAAGGAATATTTTTTACAACTAGAATTTTCGATAAATTTTCTATATTTTCTAGTCACATGTTCTATGGTTTCGAAAAAAATAATTGGTTTCTTTCATCCGAAAAAAATGAAAACTTTGGACAAGGAACTTATATTAAATTGACTCTATCTCTTAATTCAAAAAAAACTCCTAAAAAAGTAATGGATAAATACGCTGATCAAGAAATTGGATTTACGAAAACTATAGTTGCCGTGGCCTTAAGTGCTGGCCCAAACGACCCTCATGTATCAAGATCACAAGCAAAACGCTTACTTATGGGATTAGAAAAATTTAAAACAATCATTTTAGATTTTAAAAATGTAGCATCAGTTGGACAAGCATTCGTCGACGAAGTATTCCGTGTTTTTAAGAATGAACATCCTGATATTGTCATTCAATACTGTAATGCGAATAGTGAAGTTAAGGGCATGATAATAAGAAGACTATCTACAAAATAACAATGTTAAACTTTTCTATATTTATTAATTTAGTTTGTTTATTATATGGAGTGATTTGCATCCGCAAATCAAAGAAAAACATATACATCAGCTAACAACGCGATATACGGTTACGGCTCTTCCGAGAGCCTCCACCCATATTTGCCTCCGCTACCTGCCTGCCGGCAGGCAGGCGCTACGGCAAACATCAGATATGCCGAAACGTTATACGCAATTCAAAAAATATTTTTTTAATATGGTTTTCTTATTACTATGAAAAATTTAAAATTTAACAAAAAACAATTCATAATTCTTCTGCTTTTTTGTTTCTTTGGATCTGTATTAGCTATCACGCATGGGATATTTTTTGATCTTAATATCGCGCAAATCAAACGATTGACTTTTATTGGCGTTGCGCTGACAATGTTTATAGCTTTTTTATTTCTGCTGTTTTTGGAATGGATATTTGATTTAGACAATGAAATAAAAATAGAAAAATTAAGTAAAGAAATTGAAGATATTAAGAAAAAAATCAGGTAACTTTATGCTCTTGAAATAATTCCATTTTAACTAAAAAAATGGTTCCAAAAACAATACAAATATCAGCAAAGTTAAAAATAGAAAACCATGGGATATTGATAAAATCTATAACATAGCCCAAAAGTATTCTGTCAATTAGATTTGAAATAGCTCCTGCAAGAATAATTGTAATAATTAAAACTTTCGCGAAATTATTTTGCTGATAGTTTTTTCTCAAAAGATTAAGCAAAAACAGAATAATAATCGCTATTAACGGATACAAAACGCAATATCCAACATCAATTCCAAGCGCCAAACCGTAATTTTTGTTTAAAGTAATCTGTAAAAAATTTTCAATGGAAAAATCCCGAAAAGTATCGGGATTTTTTAATATAAATCGTTTACTGGCTTGATCTAAAACAATAATCACAATTCCAACAATATTTATCAAAATAATTTTTATAATTTTATTCATCTATGATTCGCCTTTTAATTTTTTTTTGCAATCAATGCACGCCGAAGAAACAGGCCTGATTTTTAATCTTTCTTTGCTAATCGGTTTTTTGCAATATTTACAAATGCCGTAAGTTCCTTTTTCAATTCTTTTTAAAGTATTTTCAATATCGCGTAAAGTATCATCCAAAGATTTTCCCAATGAAAGATTATCAGTAAAAGACGCTATTTCATTCGCATTCTCATCATTCTTATTGCCAAATTCAGGAAATATTGTTTGGTGTTTTTCTCGTTCATGCTTATCTTCCTTGGTAATCTTGCTTAATTCATTTTCTATATCCTTTTTTCTTTTTTCTAAAGATTTTCTAATTTGTTCTATTGTTTTTTTATCTAAATATGATTTTATTTTTTTTATTAACATAAATTTTAAAATAAATAATTGCAACTTATGAAATCGCTTTATAATTTAATTATAACAATTTATTTATATTTGTAAATAGTTTTAAACAAATTTAAAGAGGCGCTAACTAGCGCCCCTTTAATATATAATTTTATGGGCTGTTAGCGCCTCGGCTCTTTTAAAACCAAAACATCCTTTATATAGGGTTTTGTTTTAAAGAGCTAATGAAAGGCGCAGCCCGAACTTACTACACTTATTTTTTTCTACCGTCCTTGTGGTCAAATCCCTAGACTATGTCGTAAAAATTTGCCTTTTTCTTTTGTTTTTTGTTTTTGGACCTATGTCGGGTTATAGATCTATTTGGATAGTAGAAAAAAGGGGAATAAATATAAATTTAATTATATTTATTGCTCTATTTTCTGAAAAGAACAGATTTTCCCTTTTTAATATAATTATTATATCATAATTAAAAAGCTTTGTCAAGCCCCTGCACTGGTCCACATCATACTTCGCGCTAAATAATTGAAATATGATTAAAAATAATGTATTGTATGGGATTGAAATTAATTCTATACAACTTATGCAAACCAAAGCAGAAAGAAAACTAAATCCATTGCGTTATTATTTTTCAGATAGCGCTAAAAAAAGATTAAGGTGGATGTATATTATCTATTATGAATGCGATAAAAATATATCTCAAGCAGCCAACAAGATTG
>JAYEJU010000050.1 GCA_034660655.1 Patescibacteria group bacterium
AAAATGAAGAAAATAAAGAGAGTAAAGAAAAATAAAGAGAGTAAAAAGGTATCTCTCTTTGCCACTTTCCCCTTTATTCAAGCCAAAAAAACAATAATAAAGAGAGTAAGAGAGTTAAAGCATCAAATCGTTGTATAACACAACATAACATATAATAAAATACATAACATAATATACTATATACTCTCTTACTCTCTTTATATATATATATATATATAATATAACCTTATAAACACTACATAAAATGAACCAAAGAGAGTGCAAAGAGAGTGCAAAGAGAGTAAGAGAGTTAAAACTGTGGATAAGCTCCGATTTGACATTATTTTTTTTTATGTTATTATAAAAATAATTAAAAAAAATAAATATGCTCGAAACAACAATATTACAAAATAAATCTATACGAGTGAGTAAGTTATGTGGTATAAAATCCACAGCATCTATTGTTGGATGTGAGCAAGCTTATTCACTCATATAGATTTTTTATTTTGTATAAATTATTTGTTATTTATGTTAAAAATAAACGCAGCAGATGTTAGAGAAAATAAAAAAAATAATATTTATATTGCTAAGTCTCTTATTTCTACAATGAATAACCTTGTTAAAAATAAAAAAGATAATTCTATTTATGAATATAATGGAAAATTTTATGAATTATTAGAAAAGCAAGACTTAAAAGATAAACTGTTTATTTTTTTAGAGAAATATCATATTACAGAAAGATGGAGCGCGAGTATTATCAATTCAATAATTAGCGCAATTCAATCTTGTTCTCAAATTAAAAAAGTAGAACTTGATAATTATAATAATTTAATTGCGATTAAAAATGGACTTTTTAATATTGCGACACAAGAAATAATCCCTTATTCAAAAAATATATACATAACTTCTATAATAGAAAATTTAGAATATAAAAAACCAGAAAAATGGGATTTACCAACAATTTTAAATTCAGCTCCATTCTTCCAAGAATATATTTTATCAACTTTTAACAACGAAGAAAACACAATAGAAAATATAGCAATGATGATTGGTTGTCTTTTATCAACATCAATAAAATCTAATAAATTTTTTATTCTTAATGGTCCAAGTGCGGCAGGTAAATCTCCTCTTATAAAGTTAATATCATCTTTTTTTACAACTAATCAAAAAACATCATTAAGTTTAAAACAAATTTCAACAAGAAGCGGATTTGAGCGAGAAGGATTGCTAAATTCTCGTATTAACATTATAGGAGATGAAGAAAAAAGTTTTTTAACCTCTGGCGAATTTAAAAAAATAACAAGCCAAGAAAATATAACAATTCAAAGAAAAGGGAAAACAGCGATAGATTTTCAACCTAAATTTAAAATTATTGCGGCAACTAATCATTTACCGGCATTTGATGATACTTCTGACGGTATAGCAAATAGATTGCTTATTATAGATTTTAAAAATATATTCAAAAACCAAGCTGATCTTGATAAAATGAAAAATCCTTCTTCCAAAAGTTATTATTTAGCAAAAAAAAATATAGAAAAAAACATCTTAAAAAAAGAAATGTCTACTGTTCTTAATTTTGGAATATGGGGATTAAAAAAATTTAACGAAGAAAACAAAGAAAAAAATAAAGGCAAGTATGAATTTATTTTTGATGAAAATTTCAGACAAGCTATCGAGAATTATAAAAAAAATGCAAGCACTTTTTATGAATTTTTGATTGATACTTTTGAATATGTAGAAGATTTGGATGAAGATAAATGGTTATCCACGGAAGATATAAAAGAGTATCATAATGAATGGCATTCAAAAAATGTTCAAAATAAATTTCCACCAAAAATATCAACAATAAAAATGGGATTAAATATAAAAACAATTTTTAAATGCCAACAAAAAATATTATATAAAAAAATTTATAGAAATGTTTTGAATGAAGAAAAAGAATTTAAAAGACAATTTACCTGTTATCCTTTAAGAATAAAAGAAGAAGAAATAAAAAAAACAATATCATTTAATTAACTAAATATAAAATTTATGGCACAAA
>JAYEJU010000051.1 GCA_034660655.1 Patescibacteria group bacterium
ACTTCTGAAGTATAATCTGTTGCTGTATTAAATCTGCTATGGTTTATAAAAGCTCTTGTTTGAAAAGGAAGAACAGGCGGTTGATTTTCCGCTGTTATCCAATAATCAACAACAGGCGCTACAATCTTTATATTATTACTTCTTAAACTACTATACATCATTATTTCAGAAAATAAAACATCTAATGGATCTCTAAGTGTAGTTCCTATATCTCCAATATTAGGGCTAATACTAATAATAGTAGGCTCTGTAAGCTCAATTTCATTAGTGGTATTAAAATTCCAAGAATAATTATCAACAGGCGGACCTTCTGCTAAATTATTATGATTGCCATCTAAAGAATTTCCAACCATATCAACTATACCGTTATATGGAGGACCCATTGCCATAGGAGGTTCCCCGCTTAAGGCAGCCGCCAATATATTAACTGTAATATTTTCGCTTCCAGGCAAACAATAAATTATATCACCGCAAGAATTTATTCCACAAGCGCTTCCTAAAAATTCAACTGTGCGATATTGATTTGAAATATATAAAGTTCCCGCTACTGGCGCTGTAATATTTCCGCTAACAATTATATTAGTATCAATAATAGAAGTCGGGTCAATTGCTTCTGAAAAATGTATTTGAATCACAACATTTTTAGCGTATGTTCCACCAGCAGATGGCAAAATGCTTTTTACATACGGAGGCGTAAGATCGACAAAAGTCCCAATTTCAAAAGACCAAATAAAACCACCCAAAGCTCCGAAAGCTGGATCATTATTTGCTTTTTCTAAATTGTTTGTTAGTTCGGCGCTATACCAAGTATTATCTGTTGGATTTCCTAAAAGTTCAATCGACTTGAACACAAAAATTTTATTATCAATTGTTTTACTGACAAAAACTTCTGTTATAAGAGGGCCTGAAGCAAGCTCTCCGCGTTTAGCAATTTTAATATTTGGATTGCCTAAATTATCAACAGCAATTGTGTCATAAATATCGCCAGCGTCTAATATGCCGTTGCCATTTGTGTCAGTATAGTCTCCCAAAATCCCATTGCCGTTTGCGTCAAAAATAAAACTCTCTGGATTCATACTCTCTTTAAAAGTCACGGCTATTTTTGTATTCCGCGCGACATCTCTTTGTCCAGGAGCAGGATAAACGTTTTCAATAATGCCAGCGCCTAAAGCTCCGTTGCCGTTGCTATTGTCGCCAGGCGCAGTTGGCTTTCCGCCTGTTACAGTAAAAATTATAAATTGAATAATAGCAAAAGAAAGCAAAATAATTGTTAATCCAATCGCGCCGTTAATTAAAATCTTTTTTGCTTTATCAACTCTTTCAGGTCTCCCCCCAGAAGTCATCCAAATAAAACCTCCATATAAAATTACAATTATCGCTATTATTCCTAAAAATCCAAGAACTGTTTTAACAATTTTTGTTAATGTTGTTTTCAATCCTTGTGTTCCTAACCCTAAGGTAGAGGCATAATCCATTCCAAAATTTTGCGCGAAAACAAAATTAGCGCACGCAAAAAAAGCTATTGAAATTATCACAATAACAAAAATTAATTTTTGTTTTTTGAAAATAAACATTTTTATTTTTAAATCTGTATAAAGTTTTCCACAGTTAAAAATATTATAACATATTTTTAATAAATAAAAAATAGCCTACTGTTGAAAAATGGCTATCTTTTATTTTATTAAAAATTGATCTTTCAAAATCTTTTTTTATCTTCAAATTTTCCTATTTTCTTTAAATATTCTTGTTCTTTCTGAATCCCGATTTTGCGTAAAGCAGATTTTTTTTGCTCATTTCTACTTTTATCTTTTTCTAAAAATTTAACTTTTCTCGATTGAATAATTTTTCCGCTCTGCTGTATTGCTTTTGTAAAACGGCGAAAAAAAGATTCAAAAGCTTCGTTTGGTTTTCTTTTTATTTCCGGCACTTTATTATCAGCTCCTTTCTAAAATAATAAATAAATTATATTTTTATTAAATCACAAAAATTAATTTTTGTCAAAAA
>JAYEJU010000052.1 GCA_034660655.1 Patescibacteria group bacterium
TGAGTGGGAATATTTTACTGCAGGTAGAAAAAAACGGAGAGGGGTGGTATGTTTATCCAGACAACAAAAAGAAATATTATTTAGGCAGACCGGCAGATGCTTTTAATGTAATGCGAAAATTAGGATTAGGAGCCACTCATCAATTTATAAATAATTACACAATTTACCCCGATTATGTTTTGGGTAAGATTTTGATTGATGTTGAACAAAACGGCGAAGCGTATTATATTTATCCAAAAGATAAAAAGGCGTATTATCTTGGACGCCCTGCTGACGCGTTTAGTGTTATGCGGGATTTGGGATTAGGGATTTCAAATAATGATGTTAGAAAAATAAACATTGGCGAGGTTGAATAAAAATAATAGTGAATATTAAATGTAATATTGGTTAGCGTAAAAATATGTAAATAATATAATTTTGTGCTATAATATAATATATGAGCAAAATAAACGAAAAAAAATATTATAATGTAATTTTATTCTTTGCGAATAAAATTCAAAATGGAACACTTGGAAAATTGAAAATGATGAAATTATTATATTTTCTTGATTTTGATTTTTTTGAAAAATATGGAAAATCAGTAACAGGTGATAAATATTTGCGTTGGGAAAATGGACCAGTGCCGAAAATGGCTGAAAAAATAATGAAACAAATGAGCGGAGATGATATAAAAATATTAAGACGAAAAGTCGGTATTGGCTATAATGATCAACAACACATAGAAGCCTTGAAAAATTTTGATTTAAAATTATTTTCAAAGGAAGAATTAATGATGATGGACGAAATAGCTGACAAATGGGAAAAATTTTCTGGCACTGAAATGAAAAATGCCAGTCACGGCGAAGCGCCATGGATTGCTACAAAACCAAATGAAATAATTGATTATAATCTTACATATTATCGCAATAAATACGGTGAAATGGATAAAGATTAAAAAGACATTATGCAAATTATATATCATGATGAGATTAGTAAAGATTATAAAAATTTAAAGCGTTTTCCAGCGCCAAAAAAATCATTAGAAGCATGGGAACGCCTTTTTTGTTTAAAAGGATTAAGCGAAACTCCAGGTATTAAATCATATCCTATATTTGGACATCATAAAATATATAAGGCAAGAATTGTTCCACTTCAAGAAAAATGCGGTAAATCAAAAGGATATAGATTAATTTTTCAATTATTAGAAAATGGAGATTTTATATTTTTAATTTTATCAAGACACGGAATTTATAATAATGAGAAAGATTTAATTAGTTTAATAAAAAAGCGTATTACTTAAAATACACAGCAGACGCGTTTAGTGTTATGCGAAATTTGGGGCTGGGAATTACAAATGACAATGTTATAAAAATTGATATAGAGAAATTTTTAAATTAGTTCAGCCTTTTGTGGCTGAACTTTTTTTATTTTTTATAATTATTGTTGCTAAAAATAAATATAAATTGTAGAATAAGGATAATTAAAAGTTTATTAATTGATAATATATTTGTGTATTTGTTATATATTATTCGCGGCATTCGTATTATGTATTTATGGAAAATCTAATGGAAAAATTAAATAAAGAACAATTGGAAGCTGTCACTTACAAAGACGGACCGCTTTTGATTGTGGCTGGCGCTGGCACTGGAAAGACAACTGTTATTACGCAAAAAATCGCATGGCTGATTGAACAGGGGTTTGCGAAAACAGATGAAATTTTAGCTTTAACTTTTACTGAAAAAGCAGCTGGGGAGATGGAAGAAAGAATTGACAGGCTTTTGCCAATGGGATATTTAGATTTGTGGGTTTCAACTTTTCATTCTTTTTGCGAGCGGATTTTAAAAGAAGATGGGCTAGATATAGGATTACCAACTGATTTCAGATTATTAAATTCGTCTGAACAATGGATGCTAATTAAAAAAAATTTAGACAGATTTAACCTTGAATATTATCGTCCTTTAGGAAATCCAACAAAATTTATTCATTCGCTTTTAAAACATTTTTCTCGCTCAAAAGACGAAAATATAAGTCCCAAAGAATATTTAAAATACGCGGAGAATTTAAAAATAAATTTAGACAGAATGGAATCAGGGGCTGTTAGCGTTAAAAAATCAAAAAATAAAAGCGAGATAGATGAAATCGCGGAACAAGAAATTATTAAAATAAATGAAGTTGCTAATGCGTACCATACTTATCAGCAATTGCTTTTGGAAAATAGTTATTTGGATTTTGGTGATTTAATAAATTATACTTTAAAGCTGTTTCAGGAACGCCCGGGGATTTTAAAAAGATATAGAGAGCAATTTAAATATATTTTGGTTGATGAATTTCAGGATACTAATTGGGCGCAGTATGAGTTGATAAAAATTCTGGCAAGCCCGAAAAATAATTTGACAGTCGTCGGAGACGATGATCAAGCAATTTTTCGCTTCAGGGGAGCGTCAATGAGCAATATTTTACAGTTTAAAAAAGATTATTCAAAAAGTAAAAATATTGTTTTAACAAATAATTATCGCAACAAACAAAATATATTAGATGTTTCTTATGAATTTATTAAATTAAATAATCCTAATCGTTTAGAGGTCCAATTGAAAGAAAAATTAAATAAAAAATTAATTGCTAACAATAAAGGCGAAGGGAAGATTGGATGTATAAAAGGCGAAACTCTTGAAGACGAAAATGAAAAAGTGATCAAAAAAATTGTTCAGTTAAAAAGTAGCGATGAAAAATCTAATTGGAATGATTTTGCTATTTTAATCAGATCAAATAATATGGCATGCAGTTTTATGTCTTTATTAGAAAGAGCAGAAATTCCTTATATTTTTTTAGCTTCTCAAGGGCTTTATTCAAAACCTATAATATTAGATATAATATCTTATTTGAAATTATTAGACGATTACAGAGAATCAACAGCATTATTTAGGATTTTGTCTTTGCCTGTTTTTGATTTTTTATCATCAGAAATTAGTGTTTTAAACCATTTGGCAAAAAGAAAAAGTGTTTCTTTGTATGACATCTTAAAACAGGCTGAAAGATTTAATTTTCAACAAAAAACTTTAGATAAAATAAACAAGATTTTAAAATTAATAGAGCAACATACTAATTTGGCAAGAGAGAAAAACGTTGGTGAAATCATTTTAAGATTTTTAGAAGATTCGGGATATTTAAAATATTTGGCGGAATTAAAAGAGCGAAAAGCAAGAGAGGAATTTAGTTATTTAAATCAGTTTTATAAAAAAATAAAAAAATTTGAACAAAATGTTGATGATAGAAAAACAAGAAATTTTTTAGTTGAATTAGAAATGGAAATAGAATCAGGAGAGCAGGGCGGGCTTGCGTTGGATTATGAAGCGGGGCCTGAAGCAGTGAAGATTTTGACTGTTCATTCCGCAAAAGGCTTGGAATTTAAATATGTTTTTATAGTTAATTTAGTTGATAAACGATTTCCAAGTATTGAGAGAAAAGAGCCAATTGCTATTCCTAACGATTTAGTTAAAGAAATTTTGCCTAAAGGCGATATACATATTGAAGAAGAAAGGCGGCTTTTTTATGTCGCGATGACAAGAGCTAAGAATGGGCTGTTTTTTAGTTTGGGCGAGGATTATGGTGGTAAAAGAAAAAAGAAACCGTCAAGATTTTTGTTTGAATCGGGAATTTCAAAAAAAGAGCAATCTCAAAAAGGAAAAACAGATTTTAAATTAAATCTGTCTGTTCCTAAAATAGATAATAATATTAAAGATAGCAAAATAAAACATTCTTTGCCAAATTATTTTTCTTTTTCAAAATTAGAAGCTTATAATAATTGCCCTTATCAATATTATCTTGCTTTTGTTTTAAATATTCCCAGCAAAGGAAAAGGACAATTTAGTTTTGGGAAAACAATGCATTCTGCTTTGCAAAAAACAATGAAATCTTTTTTATCTAAATCGCAAAGCAAACAATCAGATCTTTTTTCGCAAGACAGTAAAATAATAAAAAAATTTGGCGAAGTAATAAATTTGAATGAAATGTTGGATATTTATAAAAATTCATGGATTGATGATTGGTATGAAAATAAAAAAAGCAGGGAAGAATATTTTAAAAAAGGAAAAGAGATTTTAAAAGATTTTTATATTAAGCATAAAGATAAAATTATAAAACCTCTTTTTTTAGAGAAAAATTTTAAATACAAAATTTCCAACAAAGATTTTTTTAGTTTGAAAGGAACAATTGATAGAGTTGATAAATTTGAAAATGGCCTAAAAATTATTGATTATAAAACAGGAAGCCCAAAAGAAAAACTTTCTTTTAAAGAGAAAAAACAGCTGTTAATATATCAGCTGATTTCTAATAATGGAAAATTATTTGACAAAGAAGTAAAACAATTAAGCTATTATTATTTGGGAAATAACAGCGAAATAGAATTTTTAGGATCAGAAAAAGAATTGGAAAAAATAAGGGAAGATATAATCAGAACTATTGAAAAAATAAAACAAAATGATTTTAGTCCAAATCCAGGAATGTTATGCCAGTATTGCGATTTTAACAAAATTTGCGATTTTAAAAAAAATAATTAAAATAAAAATTTGCTCTTTATGAATAAAATAAATAAAAAACGGAGGCAATAATATCATGCAAAGCGCAAATATTGTTGATAACATAAAAAAAAGAAAATTAGAAGAAAGAACAAAACTTCATGTAAGAAATAAAGTTTTTGGAATTGAAAAACGAGTACAACATTTTATAGGAAAATGTCTTGTTTCTTTCGTTAAGATCGTTGTGCAGGGAAAAGAACTAACAGTTAAAATCCATGAAATTCCAAAAGAGATAAAACCGACTGTTGTTAGTATCCAACTTGGCAATAAAATTTTTTGGAAATATCCTGGAGAAAAAGAAGGTCTTAACAATAGAACAATATTATACCAATACGACGGGGAATATTTTTTAAAAATTTTAAAAGGAGGAAGTATAAAAAAGATAATTTCTATCGCAAAGCTAGTCTAGCAGAAAAAAATAGACATAAACAAATAAAACGGGTAAGCATGGCTTGCCCGTTTTTTCTTTTTAAGTTATAAATTTCGGATTTAAAAATTAAATTTTTATTTTATCTTCGCCTTCCAGAACTTTTTTAAATTTTTTATTTTGTCTGATAAGCATTAATATTTTTTTGCGGATGCTGGCGGGTTCTGGAATTTCTTTAAAAATAAATCTTTGTGAAGTTCCGGCGTTTTGGATATGCACATCCCCATAATCCAAAAAAGTTGGAAGTATTCCGTGAACTTCAGAAGTGATGTCTTGAATACGATTTATTTTTTGTTCGGAAACTACGCGTGAAAATAAAGCTTTTTGTTCTATATTTAAAATTCTTTGGTTTGTTACCATCCAAACATCTAAATAATAATCAACAAAACTTGAAAAGAAAAAAAGCCAGATGCTTAAATAATAAACACTTAGAAAAAGAAAGAAAATTATTTTTAGAGCAATATTGTCAAACAGTTCAGCATAGATGTAAGTTATGAGAAAATAAAATAGAATTGGCGCTGGAATAGACGCTAAAAAAACAACAAATGATTTAAAAAAAATAAACCAATGTCTTCTTAAAACTAAAATAACTTTTTCATCTTTTTGTTGCTGTGGAATCTTGTTATAAGTAAACATAAATATAATGCGAATGCCGTGAATTATGGTTTTGCCTTCGGCAGCCCTATTACAAAAAGGGCACATCCGAATATTATATGCGCCTGCCTGCCGGCAGGCAGGAATGCCACGAATATTATTTAAAATATAAGCAAAACGCCTGCCTGCCGGCAGGCAGGCAAAAATTAAAATGTCAGCCAGGGGCTGATCAGCCTCTGGCTGACAAAAATATAATTTAAAATTTAAAATATGCGAATGCTTTTATTAAGTTTCTATTGTTATTATTTGGTTCCAATCAATTTGTAAAATAACTCCAAAAGAGACAATAAAAATTATTATTGTTCCAACACAAAACATAGAAATCATAAAAACGCTAAGTTTGGTTCTAAATCCAAAACGAAGAATATGATAGAGATTAAAAAAAACAAATACTAAAAATATTATTAAAAAAAGAAAGTAGGGTATTAGCAGGAATGATAAAGTAAAAGACATTTTTTATTTGGATTATTAAGATTATTAAGATTTTTGGGATAGTTGGGATATTTTTGAATTTTTATCTTAAATATCCCAAACATTTTAAATATCTCAAGCATCACAATAAAGAATTTGGTGGTTTTAGTCCTAAATGTTTATAAGCTTCTTCTGTGGCAATTCTACCGCGTGGCGTTCTGTGCAGAAAACCTAATTGCATTAAAAAAGGTTCGTAAATTTCTTCTATTGTGTCAATTTCTTCAAAAGTCGTAGCCGCTAGCGTGCCGATTCCTATCGGTCCGCCTTTAAATTTTTCAATGATTACTTTTAAAATTTTAATATCAACTTCGTCTAATCCTAATTCATCAACTTCTAATTCTTTTAAAGAATTTTCGCTGATTTTTTTAGTTATTATGCCATCTGATTTTACTTCCGCAAAATCACGAACCCTTTTTAAAAGCCGATTTGCAATGCGAGGAGTTTTTCTTGAGCGTTTCGCGATTTCATTAATTGCGTCATTTTCAGTGTTAATTTTTAGAATTTTAGAATTTCTTAAAATTATTTTTTCAATGTCTTCTGAATCATAAAAATTTAAACGATAAATATTTCCAAAGCGGTCGCGAAAAGGATGCGAAAGCAAACCGATTTTAGTTGTAGCGCCTATGATTGTGAATTTTGGAAGTTCTAATCTTAAAGTTCGAGCTGACGGACCTTTGCCAATAATAATATCCAAGGCGTAATCTTCCATCGCAGGATATAGGACTTCTTCAATTACTTTATTCAAGCGGTGAATTTCATCAATAAACAGAACATCGCCTTCCTGCAAGTTAGTTAAAATCGCGGCCAAGTCCCCGGTTTTTTCAATCGCCGGCCCAGAAGTGACTTTAATATTAACACTCATTTCATTCGCAATAATGTGCGCTAATGTTGTTTTTCCAAGTCCAGGAGGACCATAAAGCAAAACATGCTCAATAGGTTCATTCCGTTTTTGAGCCGCCTGCATAAAAATTTCCAGATTATTTTTAACTTTTTTTTGTCCAATATATTCTGACAATTTTTTTGGTCGCAAAGAAACATCAAAAGATTTATCATCTTTTTTTTCATTAGAGGACATTACTCTATTTTCATTGTTATCGCTCATACTATAATTTTGACTAATTTTAATCTGCTTTTACTGCCAGACAATATTTTAATTTTATTTTTTTCAACACAAAATTCTTTGCTTAAAATTTTTATCAATTCTGTGTTTGCTTTTCCTTTTTCAGGCAATGAAGCAATATTAATTTTGACAGTTTCATCAGCTAATGTTTCTTTTATTTCTGATTTAATAGCTTTTGGGTTAACCTTAATCCGCAGATATATTTTTTTTTCATTATTTAATTGTTTTTTTTCTTTTGTAAGCATATTATATCTTTATATTATAACTTTTTTAATTTAGTTGCAAGGTATTTTTGCTCTTGTATTTTTTTAATTTTATGTTATGTTTTTTAGTAGGGACACAAAATTTTGTGTCCTTATTAAGATAATTATATTCGGGGATCGTCTAATGGTAGGACATCAGGTTTTCCTGCCTGCCGGCAGGCAGGGATCCTGACGATCGGGGTTCAAACTATGTCCTCAAGAATTATTTGAAAATTATATCTCATATTATGCATATGACATACAATATTTATATCTTAGTTTCTGAAAACAGAAAAAACTGGAGTTATGTCGGTCAAACCGATAATTTAAAGAGAAGAATTAGAGAACATAATTTAGGAAAGGTCAAATCAACTAAAGGAATGCGTCCATTAAAAGTAATATATACGGAAGAATATAAATATAGATATAGTTCGTTGGAACGTGAAAATTATTTAAAATCAGGAATTGGGAGAGAAGAAAAAAAACAAATAATATTAAATTATTCGGGGATCGTCTAATGGTAGGACATCAGGTTTTCCTGCCTGCCGGCAGGCAGGGATCCTGACGATCGGGGTTCAAACTATGTCCTCAAGAATTATTTGAAAATTATATCTCATATTATGCATATGACATACAATATTTATATCTTAGTTTCTGAAAACAGAAAAAACTGGAGTTATGTCGGTCAAACCGATAATTTAAAGAGAAGAATTAGAGAACATAATTTAGGAAAGGTCAAATCAACTAAAGGAATGCGTCCATTAAAAGTAATATATACGGAAGAATATAAATATAGATATAGTTCGTTGGAACGTGAAAATTATTTAAAATCAGGAATTGGGAGAGAAGAAAAAAAACAAATAATATTAAATTATTCGGGGATCGTCTAATGGTAGGACATCAGGTTTTGATCCTGACGATCGGGGTTCGAATCCCTGTCCCCGAGCAGACAATTTCGGTGAGACTGACCGAAGAGTGTTTTGTGGCTAAAAATTGTTTAGCCCATAAAAAAATCGCCTTGTTTGGGCGATTTTTG
>JAYEJU010000053.1 GCA_034660655.1 Patescibacteria group bacterium
TAATGATTGCTCGTTTGCTCCGGGATTTCATCCTGATACTTGCTGGAATGAAGTGTCAAAAAGTTTTGCTTGCCCTGTGGGCTCTTTTGTTTATCTTTATGAAGCAGAAGGAATATGCAGTTTGCATGGGACCCTACACAAAATTGTGTATGAGTAGTAAAATATTAACAAATTTATTATTAATCCAAAAAACTATGTCAGACAAAAAACAATTAATAGTTAAAGAAAAAACAAATAAGCTTTTAGAAAAAGCATTAAAAATTTAAGAGAAAATTTGGATGAATTATCAATAGATAATTTCATAGGAAAAACGATTGAAACTTTAATGCATATTGAAAGAAATGAATATCTTAAAGAAATAAAAGATCCAAAAAAAGAAAAAGCAAACGGTCGTTATGGCAGAGCTATGAAAACTTTTTCAAAGAATTCATTATTTGTTTCAGTCCCAAGAACAAGATCTGGATTATTTTTTTCTGCAACATTAGAACTTTTAAAAATCAATAGAGAAAAAGTGGATCAAATAGCATTGTCATTATATAAAAAAGTAATGACCTCAAATGATATTAAAGAATTCTTAGACGAGATTTTTGAAAAAAATATGTCTCCCCTAAAAGTAAAATTAAGCAAACTATTTTTATTGATGAAATTCAATTTATTACAAGAAAGAATTACAAACATTATGGGGGCAATATTTGATTTATGGCGGTTATCCGAATGTCGCCTTGGTTTAAAATAATGATATTAAAAAAATATTATTAGAAGATATCGGCGCGTCTTATATCAAAAAAGATATTAGAGACGTTGGAATCAAAAATATTGATAAATATTTTGCTTTATTGAAAATTTTAGCTAATCAAACAGGACAGTTAGTTAATTTTCAAGAATTAGCCAATACTCTGCAGATAGCGCGTAAGACAGTTGAATAGTATTTATGTGTTATGAGAAAATCGTATCAAATCGTTTTAATTAAACCGTTTTATGAAAATATTCGCAAAGAGTTAACCAAGATGCCTAAAATATATTTTTATGATTTAGGATTAAGAAATGTTTTTTAAAATAATTACAGCCTGATTAATGTACGTTCTGATAAAAGGACATATTTAGAAAATATTGTTTTTAAAGAATTTTTAAACCAAATTAAAAGTATAGATGAAATTAAATTTTGGCGCGCTCAGGATAAAAATGAAGTTGATTTTATTATTAATGATGAAGCGTTTGAGGTAAAATTTGAATTAAGTAAGAGCATAGAAAAGAAATATTCGCAATTTAAAAAATTATATCCAGAAATGAAATTCAGTTTTTTAGACAACAGCCAAATTTTACAAAAGTTTTATCAATGGAAGATTTAATATTGTAAAATATAAAAAATTTTGCTTTTTAAAATATTATGTTATAATAAACTTGTGGCATAATTAGTTTTGTGACGAAGTTTTTAGATTTTGAAACAAATTCACCTAAATTTTTTTAGCCTGCCTATAGGCAAGGTAAAAAATCTTGAAGAAATTTGACCGAAATATCAAAATTGCAGTAGGAACTAATTATGTCACAAGTTTATCAATAACATTATGTTTTATATCGTTGTTTTATGAGGAATAATCAACTTATTTCAGGTCTTGATATAGGATCTGACAAAACTCGTTTAGTAGTTGCTCAAATTGAAACAGGGTCAGATGGTTATAAAAAAGTAAATGTTATAAGTTTGAGTGAAGTGGATACTGAAGGCTTTACAAAGGGAAATGTCTCTAATGTGGAATATTTAGTTTCCACAATTTCTTCCGTGTTGGAAAAAGCCGAAATTACGGTTGGTTTGCCAATAGAAAACGTTTGCGTTGGAATAGCAGGAGATCATATTATTTCAAAAATGAACAAGGGCGTTGTTGCTATTTCCAAAGCAAACAATGAAATTGGCGAAGATGATATTGAGCGCGCCGTAGAAATCGTAAGATCTGTGGCAATCCCTCCAAATTATGAAAATCTTCATATTATTCCAGTGATTTTTAATGTTGATAATCAAATTGGAATTAAAAATCCTATCGGAATGACAGGCGTTAGATTAGAAGTTGAAGTGCAAGCAATTAGCGGGCTTTCAACTCGCATTAATAATTTTACGCGCGCTATTCATAGAACAAGCTTGGAAATGGATTCACTTGTTTTTTCTATTTTGTCAACATCCGAGGCTGTTTTAAATAAAAAACAAAAAGAGCTTGGAGTTTTATTACTTGATATTGGACATACAATTACTAAGGGCGCTATCTTTGAAGACGAAGAAGCAATTTATACATTTAATATTCCTATTGGTTCTTCGCATATTACGGCAGATTTGGCAATAGGATTAAGATCTTCTATTGAAACAGCTGAGATCGTAAAAAAGAAAAATGGAACTTTAGATTTAGCTTCTATCAGAAGGACAGAACAGGTTGATTTGTCTAAATATGAAAATAGCGACAAGCCGCTTACGGCTGTCGCGCGGCAAAGAAATTCTTTTAGTAAAAAATATATTAATGAAATAATAGAAGCGCGGGTTGATGAAATTTTTTCTTATGTTGTAAAGGAATTGAAAAAATCAGGGAGATTTGGAAAGCTTCCGGCAGGGGTTGTTTTAACTGGAGGCGGGTCAAAGTTGCCATATTTAGTAGAATATGCTAAAGATAAATTAGCGCTTCCTGTTTCATTAGGATATCCAACAGGTTTTGCAAGCAGCGCTGATAAAATTTATGATTTGAATTATGCTACTGTTTGCGGGCTTATTATGTGGGGTGTTATAGATTCCGAAGCGCGTAAAGGTAAGGGGATTAAAATTAATTTTAATTTTTTTAATATAATCGGCAAAATTAAAAAAATGTTAAAGATTTTAATGCCATGATTAGTTAAAAGTTTATAAAATTAAAAGTAGAAAGTCTACAAAATTAATATTAAATTATAAAATTAAAAATTTATTAAATATATGGCTGAAATAAAACCAGACATTGAAACATTCGCAAAAATTAAAGTTATTGGCGTTGGTGGCGGAGGCGGCTCTGCTATAAACAGAATGATTAACGCCAAAATTAAAGGCGTGGATTTTTTAGCTGTTAATACAGATATCCAAGCTCTTTACGCTTCTAACGCGCCTATTAAATTACATATAGGCAAAACAATCACTCGCGGTTTGGGCGCCGGCATGGATCCTGAAATAGGGAGAAAAGCCGCGGAAGAAAGTCAGAATGAAATCAGGGACATTTTAAAAGGAGCTGATATGGTTTTCATAACATGCGGATTAGGCGGTGGAACAGGAAGTGGGGCGTCTCCTGTTATAGCGGAAATTGCGCGCGACTTGGGCGCTCTTACTATCGGAATTGTGACAAAACCTTTTTCTTTTGAAGGTGTTAAAAGAGCCGAGGTTGCCGAAGAAGCATTGTCGGATTTATCTGACAAAGTAGATACTATTATTTCTATTCCTAATGATAAAATTTTGGAAATTATTGATAAGAAGACATCTTTATTAAACGCGTTTTTAGTGTCAGACAATGTTTTGCATCAAGGCGTTCATGGAATAGCTGAAATTATCACAGGCGCTGGATTAATTAATGTTGATTTTGCCGATGTTAAAACTATTATGGAAGGAGCAGGGTCTTCGCTTATGGGAGTTGGCGAGTCAAAGGGGGAAAACAGGGCAGTTGAAGCGGCTAAAATGGCAATTGAAAATCCTTTGCTTGATTTATCAATAGATGGCGCGCGAGGCATTCTTTTTACGGTTTCTGGGGGCAGTAGCTTGACTATGAACGAAGTAAATGAAGCCGCTAAAATAATTACGCAGTCAGCTGACTCAGAAGCTAAAATTATTTTTGGCGCGATTATTGACGAAAATTTGAAAGACTCCGTAAGAATAACAGTTGTGGCTACTGGGTTTAACGAATTTTGCGTAAAAGAATTTAAAGACAAAACAATTCAAAAGGTTAGTGATAATTTTAAAATAAACAAAGTAAAAATTAATGTTAAAAAAGAAGATAAAGAAGGCGAAGAGTATAATAATCAAAACATTAAACATAAAAATAATATTTTTGTTGAAAAAAAACAGGAAAAATTAACGGAAGAAGATGTTGTTGAAGAAAAAGACGAATTAGACATACCTGCTTTTATTCGCAAGAAAATGAAATAGCTTTTTACTAAAATTTTAAGCTATAAATTAATTTATTTATATTTAATAATTTATTTTATGAACATTGACGATTTGTTTAGAGCCACTGTTAAAAAAAATGCTTCTGATTTGCATCTTATTGTCGGTCAGTATCCAATCATGAGGGTTAATGGAATTTTGTGTCCCGTGAAAGGCTCTAAAATATTAACGCCAAGCACTATCAAAGAATTAGTTTTTGACATTATCACGGAAAAGCAAAGGGATAAATTTTTAAAAAATTTAGAATTGGATGTGTCTTATGAAATCAGCAATTTAGCTCGTTTTAGAGTTAACTTGTATTTTGAAAAAGGAAATATTGGCTTGGCTGCCAGAGTTATTCCTAGTATTATTCCTACAATGAAAAATTTAATGATGCCTGATGTTGCTTATGATTTAATAAGAAGAGACCATGGATTAATTTTAGTTACTGGTCCTACTGGTTGCGGGAAATCAACAACATTGGCGTCTATGATTGAGTTTATTAATAATGAAAGATCAGCGCGAATTATTACATTAGAGGATCCGATAGAATTTGTTTTTCTTTCTAAGAAAAGTTTAGTCTCCCAAAGGCAGCTTCATACTGATATGTTAACTTTTGAATCCGCCTTAACTCATGTCTTAAGGCAGGATCCTAATATTATTGTAGTTGGAGAAATGAGAAATTTAGAAACAATAGCTTCAGCCATTACTTTGGCTGAAACAGGGCATTTGGTTTTGGCAACTCTTCATACGCATAACGCGTATCAAACTATTGACAGGGTTATTGACATATTTCCCGCTAGCCAGCAAAATCAAATCAGACTTCAGCTGTCTATGAGTTTAGCGGGCATTATCTCTCAAAAATTGATTAATGGGATTAAAGACGGCAGAATAGCCTCAAGAGAGGTTTTAGTTAATATTCCGTCCATTGGAAATTTAGTTAGAGAAAATAAAATAACTCAAATAAAGACTGTTATACAGACAAACGCTGAACAAGGAATGTTTACTATGGATCAAAATTTAATGGAATTATATAAAAAAGGGCATATTTCGTTAGAAACAGTGCAGGCAAATATATTAGATCAAGATATGATCGGCAAGAAGAAGAAATAATAATAAGTTTAAATAAAATAAAAAAATTCCCGCGTAATAAGGGAATTTTTTTATTTTATTTTTTTATTTTACTTTTTCAACAATTTTATTAAAAATTTCTTGATTGTTTTCAGCTAGATCAGCTAAAATTTTTCTGTCAATTTCAATCTTATTATTTTTCAGCTGTTTGATGAAAGTTGAATAATTTAGTCCTTGTTTTCTAACTCCGGCATTTATTTTGATTTGCCAAAGTTTGCGAAAATCCCTTTTCTTTTTTTTGCGGTCATTATAAGAATGGGCTCCAGCTTTTGTAACAGCTGTTTTCGCGAGCTTAATCAGATTTTTTCTTCCCCATTTAAAACCTTTAGTTTTGCTTAAAACTTTTTTTCTTTTTTGAGTATGTGTTGTTCCTCTTTTTATTCTTGGCATACGAAATTAGCTTTTTAGCTTTTTAGCTTTTAGCTTTGTTAGTTAATTAATTTTTTGATTGTTTTATGATTCTTTTTATTATTTATTTTTTTATCCCTTCGTTTTTTTGTTGTTGTTTTGCCTGATTCTTTTGAATTAAAATGATCTTGCCCGGCAGAGCGTTTTATAATTTTCCCTTTTTTAGTTATTTTAAAGCGTTTACTGCTTGCCTTGTGAGTTTTTATTTTCATAAATATAATGCGAATGCTCCGAATTATATGCAAATGCCACGATTTTTTTTAAGTTTATATCTGCATTATTCGTGTTTAATTCTTATTTAATTTTTTATATTATTATTTATTTTACTGTTTATAATTTATTATTGTTGAAAATCCATTTCCTTTATATTTAATAGGCTCTTCCATAATTAAAATTTGATCTGGATTTTCTTCTTCTATCTTTTTTATAAAATCTTTAATTATATTTATCGCGATTTCTTTGTGTTGTTTTTCTCTTCCTCTTAGGTTTAATTCTATTTTAACTTTATTATTGCCGCTTAAAAATTTTTTTGTCTGCTCTTTTCTGAAATTTATGTCATGTTTTCCTATTCTTAAAGAAAGTTTTACGCCTTTTGTTTCTGATTTTTTTTGTCTCGCGTTTTGTTTTTTTGCTTGTTTTTGTTTTTGATATTGCAATTTTCCATAATCCATTATTTTTGCCGTAGGAGGATCTTCTTTTGGAGAGATTTCTATTAAAGACAACTCTTTTTCTTTTGCCATTTTTATTGCTTCAAAAGTATCTACAATTCCTAAAAAATTATTATTTTCATCAATAAGTTTTACTTGTGGACTAGTAATTTGCTCATTGGTTCTATAAAATATTTTTTTTGGTTGATGTCGTTTAGATTTTCTTCTTGAATAACGCATTGTTATAGTTATATGAGATTATTAAGATAGTTAAGATATTTAAGATATTTGGGATTTTAATTTATCCTAATAATCTTAACTATCCTAAAAATCCTATTGAGAAAGTGGTGGAGATGAGGGGGTTCGCACCCCTGTCTGAAAAATTTTTAAAAAATAGTTATACAAATTTAGCTTGTTTTAAAATTTGAACCGCGCGGAATAAACAAGCAAACTTAAGCGTGATTCTATCCTTTACTTTTTAAACAATATATTTAAGGAAAATATACTGTCTGTCCTGCCTTATAACACCAGATTCTCTCCATGCAGGAAACAGAAAGTCTGATGCCAGCCATTGTTAAACAGCGACTGGAGAAAGACTATAGCCTTTGAAAGCTTGCGCTAACGCAGATTTAGTCTTTTGTACAAATGATTTTGCACTTATATTTTTTGATTGTTTTTAACGAGCTAATCAACGCTCGATTTGCTATTTTGAAAAAGTTTTTTCATCGAAAGCTATACATCCCCAAATTTTTATTGGATTATTGAGATGTTTAGGATTTTTAGGATTATTAGGATGGTCAATAAAATAGAATCCTAAATATCCTAACTATCCTAATCATTTTAATGATTTCATCCTTTCTCTTATCTTTCTGTCAATGTCCCTTTTTTTAATTGTTTCGCGTTTTTCATATTTCTTTTTTCCTTTAATTAAGCATATTTCAAGTTTTATCAAATTATTCTTAGTATATACTGAAATAGGGGCGATTGTCAAGCCCTTTGTTTCTAATTTTCCGCGCAATTTTGATATTTCATTTTTTCGCAGAAGAATTTTTCTTTTTTGTTCAGGATTATAATCTTTTTGCGTTTTTTTTGCCGGCTTGTATGGGCTGATTCGCGCGTTCATTAAAAATGGCTCATTATCTAAAAAAGTTATATAACTGCCTTTTAAATTGACTTGTCCTTGCTTTACTGACTTTACTTCCGCGCCAGTTAAAACAATCCCGGCTTCAAATTTTTCCAGAATTTCATAGTCAAATAATATTTTTTTGTTTTTTGCTAAAATCGGCATAGATTTATATAAAAATTATTTTTTAAAATTTTTTTTCTATTACCCCCCCCTCTAACTCCACCTACAAGGGGGAGAATTATAAAATATTTTCTCCCCTATATAGGGGAGGTTAGGTGGGGTAAATCCCCCTCTAAATTAGTGGGAGAAATTGTAATTCAGAAAAAATAATTTTAAAATAATTTTATATAATTAAGTCTATCATATACTTTAATATTTTCAATGTTTTTTATAAAATAAATTTTTTATAAAAAAATTTAAAAATTTAAAAGTTGACAAACTCGTGCGGTCGCATAGTTTTATCAATTTTTCTATTTTTTGTTTTTGTATTTTTATTATTATTTGTATATTTTTAATTGTTGTAAAATACTTGCGACCGCATCTATTTTACAACAATTTGAATTTTTTAAAAAAAATAATAAAAGAAGACAAAAAAATAAAACACGACAATTATGTCGTGTTTTATTTTTTAAAAAAGATTAACTTTTTTATTTAATCAACTTATCTAAAATTTGCGTTGCTTTGTCTTTACCTCCTAAGCCGAATGCTAATCCGCCAGCAAGAGCAATCATTCCTATAAACCCTGTAAATAATACGGTTATTAAAGAAGTTGCCACTCCTAATTGGACTAAAGCTGCCATAATTCCAAATATTAAAATGGCCCACTTGCTTATTGACCCTATAATTTTACTATTAGGTATTCTAGTTGTTTTTTCGCTTTTTGAAACAATATTTCCTATAAAATTAGCAATTAAAACAGTAAGAGCCAGAATAACAACAGCTACAATAACATTAGGAATATACAATAAAATACTGTTTAAAAATTGGGTAATTTGCGGAAGATTTAATATGTCAGTAGCTGCCATTAAGAAGACAAAAAATAAAAACCATTTAACTATATTTCCAGTTAGCGATGAGATATTGGTTTTAATTCCACCATGTTCCAACATATGGGTCAGTCCTATTTCGTCAGACGCTTTATTGATTTTTAATTTTTCCATTATTTTTGTTATAAGCATTCCCAAAGAAACAGAAATCATAACGCCGACAATAAAAATTATAATGGCGCCAAACAAATTCGGAATAAACGAAATTGTTTTTATCCATAAATTTTGCATAGAATTTGATACTGCTATTTCCCAAGATTGTGTGTTATTTAGCATTTAGTTCACCTCCTTTCTTATATTATTTAAAATATTTAATTTTGAAAGTTTTGTTTTAATGTTTTATTGATTTATATGTAAGAATCAAGAGCGTTGTTTACACTTTTTTTCATTCCGGAAAATAGATTTTCTAAGCGAGTCCGCGAGCTTTTAGAAAATCATTTATCCGGAATCTATGACTTCAATTGATTTGTGGTTATATATAGCGTAGATTCCGGATAAGTTAATTTCTTACGACTCGCAAGCTCGTCAAGAAATTATACTTTCCGGAATGACAACCAAGAAAAATTTTTCAAAAAGTGTAAACAACGCTAGTATATCTTACAATTTATATTATAACATAGAAATCAAGCAAATAGAAATGTAATGGCATTATTTTATTTTTTAAATTTTATAAAATTATCCGTGTTTTTCAATTGTAAAATAATACAGAATAGTTTTGTCAATTTTAGGATTAATACCTCCTTTTTCGCAGGCAATGGCTATTTGCTGGCTTGTTAAATCTATACCGTCTAAGTCAGGAAGAAGAAGCCCGCATTTTCCATCAACGCATTTAATAATTATGCCGTGTTTTTTAACATCATGATTTTTAATGTTTTTTATTAATTGTGGCGGATTTAAAATACTTATTTCATAATTCAAGTCAGGCAGTTCGTTTTTTGTAATAGGATAGAATCGAGTGTCTCGCGAGCAAGCTGAAACAGCGTTGCTGATAATTTCTTTTGCAATATTTTTTTTAGTTGGAATATAAGTTCCAATGCATCCGCGCAATTTATTCTTATTTTTAATAGTTACAAAAACGCCTGCTTTTTTAAAATAAAAATTATCAGGCAGATTTTTTGGAACACTAATAATAGTGTTATTTTTTATATAAGATTCTATTGTTTGTTTTACTAATTCAATATATTTGTCCATAATTGTAATTAAAAAATTCCTTGAATTTGAGTTTTGCAATCAGCGCATTTTCCTTTTTTGTCTTTTTTTTCTATATTATAACCGATTCTTTCAACAACAATATTATTGCATTGTGGGCAATAAGTATTTTCCATTCCATTTTTCCAAAGATTTCCAACGTAAATATATTTTAAACCTTCTAGTTTTCCTATTTTATAAATTTTTTCTATTGTTTTAATCGGCGTGTCAGGAATATGTTGAAGTTTCCATGAAATCGCTCCTGAAAAAGCGCTAATATGCCAAGGAACAAAATCCCCAAGTTCATTTTTTATAAATTTAGCTATTTGTTTTAATGTTTTTTCATTATCAGAAAGAGTGGGGATAATTAGAGTAGTTATTTCCAGCCAAATTTTTTCTTTTACCAATCGTTTACAATTTTCTAACACAGGTTTTAATTTAGCTCCGCAGTTTGATTTGTAAAATTCATTATCAAATGATTTAATGTCAATATTAACAGCGTCCACATATTTTATTATCAAATCCAATGTTTGTTTTGACATAAATCCATTAGAAATCCAAACATTTTTAATTCCTTTTTTTCTTGCCAGTTTCATTGTGTCTAAAGCGTATTCTAAAAAAACAGTCGGCTCATTATATGTGTAGGCAATGCTTTTACATTTTGTTTTTAATGCTTCGTTAACTATTTGTTCTGGTGGAACAGGATATCCAAAATTTAATTTTTTATAATTTGCGACCGTTCCTTTATATCCGAATATTTGAGAAATATCGTAATTTTGACAATTCTTGCATCGCATATTGCATCCAACGGTTCCAAAAGAAAGAGATTTTGATCCAGGGAAAAAATGAAAAAGAGGTTTTTTCTCAATAGGATCAACATTTAGAGCAATAGCTTTGCAGTAAGTTAGCAAGTATAATTTTCCTTTTATGTTTTGCCTTATTCCACAGATTCCAGTTTTGTTTTTTTTGATTTTACAAAAATGAAAACAAGTTAAGCATTGCAAAGTTTCAGAATCAATTTTTTTATAATTTAAACATTCCTTCATAATTTTATTTTTTTATAACTGCTTTTATTATATCAAATTACCTATTTTTAGCAATTTGTATTGACAAAATAGGTATTTATGCTATACTGCAAAAATATAAAAATAATTTGCACATTACAATATAATTTTAAAAACGAAAACATCTTTTAAAAACAGAAAAGGAGAAAAAAATGAAAAAGAAAGAAATTACATTGGGCAAGGCGATTTGGAAGGCGATATTATCTTTTATTTTGGTGGCTATAGGGTTTTTTCTTGCTTCAAAAGCTGAGGGAGGGACATACAACGGAGTTGATCCCCAGATTTTTGATAAGGGGACGATGGTGGTTTATACTACTGACGCTCACAGAAAAATCGTGAGTCCTGACAAGTCTTGGACTTGGTATAATTCCGGGCATATTGTCCTACGCCAGCCAGGCGTTTTTGGCACAGCTCGAGTGAATAGAGGAGGATATACTTTAACCAACTCCTTTGATTCGTTTGCCGCTGAAGAGTTGACTTGGGCGCATTATTCCTTTTTTCTTTTTAAAGGAAATTTGCCTGAAGAGTATGATCCAGTTAAGCCTGCAGAAGATCGTATTTGGAAAGAGCTGAATCAATCAGCTCGGGTAATACGAATTGATAAATTGGCAAAAAATTTTTATGTGGTTATGTATGTTCGCAGCGACCACAAAAAATTTGAGCTTGAGGAGGTTGACGGCTATCCGCCGTTTAATCTCGGGGATAATATTGGGATTACCAACAACGGAATCCTGATAGATATGAAAGTAAAAAGCCTTGATCCTTTTTCTCTTAAGGCAATTTTTACTTATCAGAAGATGATTATCCCTGTTAACAATGTTGTTCTGTTGGATCCGACTTTTTTTCAGCGACCTACAGAACTAAAAACAATATTTATTCATTATGATTTTTTCGCAAAAGCGTTTTTGTATGAACATCCAGAGGTTGCCGCGCTTTACAGGCAAAGCGGCGATCCTGCTGTAATCAGGATAATGAAGGAGGGGATTAAACTTCAATTTCGCAAACCAGTGGAATATGAGGTTTTAGAATAATCAATAAAGCATAACAAAAAAGCATAACAAACGCGGAGACCAATCGGTCCCCGCGTCTTTTTTTATAAAATATTTTTTATTATAAAATTTCCCAACCCCCTTTTTCAAAGGGGGGCTAATGAAAATTATTTAAAATAGTTCCCCCTTTAGCAAAGGGGGATTTAGGGGGATTTTAAAATAAAAATCTAAGAATCCTCCAACTTTCCCGCATCAAGCGCGGGACAGGCTCTTTTTTAAAGGAGAACTAAATGTCCAAATTTTTCACGGTCTTGGCGTTAGCCTGTATAAAATGTTTCCGCGCGTAAACATCCGCCCCCATTAATGCGTCAAAAATAGAGTTTGCTTCTTCCGCGTTTTCTATAACTACTTTTTTAGTTACTCTTGTGGCAGGATCCATTGTTGTTTCCCAAAGCTGTTCAGGATTCATTTCTCCTAAACCTTTATATCTTTGAACATTAATTCCTTGCGAGCCAGCGTCTTCTTCTGGCTTTTCATTTTCTTTTGTTTTTCTTTTTGATTGAAATTCTTGCATAATCAGATTTTTTTCTTCTTCATTAAAAGCGTATTTAAAAGTTTTTCCAACTGATATTTTATAAAGAGGGGGTTGCGCGATATAAAGATACCCGCCAGTAATTATTGGTTTTAAATATCTATAAAAAAATGTCAACAGCAAAGTTCTAATATGCGCTCCGTCAACATCAGCATCAGTCATAATTATAATTTTATGGTATCGTATTTTTTCAAGATCTAACTGATCTCCAATATTAGTTCCTAAAGCTATAACTAAATTTTTTAATTCATTGTTAGCCAAAATTTTATCCAATCGTGCCCGTTCAACATTCAGAACTTTTCCCCTTAAAGGCAAAATTGCTTGAAATTCACGATTGCGTCCTTGTTTAGCCGACCCTCCAGCTGAATCTCCCTCTACAATATAAAGTTCTGATTTTTCAGGTTTGCGAGAAGAACAATCAGAAAGTTTTCCAGGAAGAGTCATACCGTCTAACGCGCCTTTTCGCAAAACAGAATCACGCGCCGCTCTTGCCGCTAAACGCGCGCGTGAAGCAATAACGCATTTTCCAATAATTGCCTCAGCTTCTTTTGGATGTTCTTCTAAAAAAAATTCAAAATTTTTAGAAAAAACGCTGTCAGCAATTGATTTTACTTCAATATTGCCAAGCTTGGATTTTGTTTGACCTTCAAATTGCGGCTCTTTTACTTTAACGCTTACGATTGCCGTAAGGCCTTCGCGAACATCATCGCCTGTTAAATTAATATCTTTTTCTTTTAGAATATTTTTTTTGCGCGCGTAAGAATTTAAAACTCTGGTTAGAGCTGTTTTGAATCCAGCCAAATGGCTGCCACCTTCTGGGGTATGAATATTATTCGCGAAAGTAAAAAGCTCTTCCTGATAATCGCTGTTATATTGCAAAGCGATTTCAACATTAACCTCATCTTGTTCTTTTTCAGTATAAAAAACAGTTGGATGCTTTACTTCTTTATTTTGATTAAGATGTTTTACGTAAGAAGCGATCCCGCCTTCAAAATAAAAGCAATATTCTTTTTTATTTTTAACTTCATCTCTTTGGTCAATAATATTTATTTTTATGCCTTTTGTAAGGTATGCTTGCTGTCTTAATCTGTTAAGAATTTTTTTCCATTGAAAATCAATTTCCTTAAAAATTTTAGGATCTGGCTCAAAAGTAATAGTTGTTCCCGTATTTTTAGATTTGCCAACTGCTTTAACATTTTTTATTGCTTTACCGCATCTGTATTCTTGCGCCCAAATTTTTCCATCTCTTCTGATTTCCGCTTTTGTGTAAATAGAAAGAGCGTTTACAACTGAAATTCCAACGCCATGCAAACCGCCTGAAACTTTATAGCCTTGTCCTTCAAATTTTCCGCCAGCGTGCAAAGTGCACATCACGGTTTCCAAAGCTGATTTTTTTGTTTGTTTATGTTTTTCAACTGGAATTCCGCGCCCATTGTCGCTTACTTCAACCATATTATTTGGCAAAAGTTTTACAATAATATGATCGCAAAAGCCAGCCATTGCTTCGTCAATTGAATTATCAACAGTTTCCCAAATTAGATGATGCAATCCTTCAATACCAGTATTGCCAATATACATTCCAGGCCTTTTTCTTACTGGAGCTAATCCTTCCAGGACGGTAATTTGGTCAGCTGAATATTCTTGTTGTTTATTATTTTTTGTTGCCATATTTATATTTAAGATCTATTGAATAAAAAAATGCCTATCATGGCAGATATACTTTTATAATACTATTAATTTAAATAATTAGCAAGAGTTTTGGATTTTTTTATTTTACAACAGTTTATATTTTTGGTATTATATAATTGTTAAATAAATTTATTTTATATTTTTTATGTTTTATAAAAATTTTAAAAAGATCGGTTTTTTTATTCTATTTTTTTGTTTTTTGGCATTTAATTTTTTTATTTTTTCTGCTGAGAATGTTAATGCCGCGTGCAAAAAAAATGTTACTATAATCGCTCGTAACGCAAACGGAGAATATTTAACAAATATATCTTTTAAAATTTATAGGCAGGTTGTTGATGTTGACGGAAAGCCAAAGCCTGGCAAAAGCGTTGCTTCTGGGAATATTGATCCTATTTTAGGAAAAAGCATTGTTGAGTTTGACGACGATGATTATACTGAGTATGCGCTTAAAATTTGGGACAAAAAAATTGGTGGAAATCCAACAGCTGGAGCATTTTGGTTTTATAATAATTTAACATTAAATTGCGAAGAAAGCGTTGAAATAACAAAATATCTGAGCGGGATTAATTTTGTTTTAAGGGACACAGAAGAAAATTTGCGAAAAAATACAGCTTTTTCAATTTATACGCAGAGAGAAGACGCTGATGAAAATCCCATAAAAGAAAAACAAGATTTAGTCGCGAATTTAAACACTTCAGAAGAAGGAGAAGTTGTTTTGTATATTCCAAATAAAAGTAAAAGCATTGACAACAAGGGAAGCAGTTATTATATTTTTGAATCTAAAGGAAAAGATGGTGGAACTTTTATTTATTATGATCTTTATGTGGGAGATACAACAACTCTTAAATTCCAATATGTTTTTAGCGATATTGTTTTTACTTTAAAAGATGTTTATGGAAATTTATATCCAGCAGATAGCAAAATTGAAATTTTAGAACAAACGCTTGATCAAAATGACAAAAAGACAACAGGCGAATTTTTAAAAACGCTTTACACAAATGATGAAGGCGTTGCGATTTTTGAATATCCATCAGGAACTTATGTTGCCAGAATTAAAGATAGCAATGGGCAATATGAATTTTTTTGGAATCTTGAGATGAATAATAGGGCGCGAAATAATATTACGCTCACAACAGATAGTGAATGGAGTCCGGCAAGCGGAACTTGTGAAGAAAAATCAGAATTGACTATAATCGCCAAAAATTTTAATTTTAATTATATTCCCAATCTTAATTTTGAATTATATGAGCAAACAGTTGACGCTAATAATCGTCCTGTAGCTGATAAAAAAATAAAAACAGGCAAAATTGACAATTCTGGCATTGGAACAGTTATTTTTAATCCTGATCCAAGAAAATTTTACGCTTTAAAAATATATGATAAAAAATCTAATGTTGGCGAGTTTTGGTTTTTTAATGATTTAAAATTTGTTTGCGGCAATAATCTTGAAATAACCAAATATCTTACTTCAATTAATTTTGTTTTGCGGAACGCTGACGGCGATTTAAAGAAAAATCAAAAATTTTCTTTATATACGCAAAAACTTGACATTGATGGAAACCCAATAAAAGAAAAAAACGAACTAATCAGTTCGTCATTAAGCACTTCGGAAGAGGGGTCAACTGTTATTTATGCCGCGCCTGACCATCCATATATTATGGATAAAGTCGGCCGATATATTTTTTCAAGCATTGGGGGAAATAAAGCTGAATTTATTGAATATAATATTGATGTGGTAGGCGGGAAAAGTGTTAATTTTGAATATATTTTTAGTGATTTGATTTTAAAAATAGAAAATGCTGAAGCAGAAAAATTGCCTGACAAGCAGACAATAGAAATTTTTCATCAGGAAGAAGATATAGATGAAAATTTAATTTTAGGAGACAAAATTCAAACAATTAAATTAGGAGATGATAAAAGCGTAAAGTTTGAATATCCTTCTGGAGATTACGCTGTTAAAATTAAAGACAGTACAGGAAAAGATTATTTTTATTTTTGGAATATTAAAATTAAAAATCAGAAAAGAAAAACAAAAAAATTAGTAACTAATATAATCAGAGTAGACGCAAAAGAAAATAGCGGAAAATTTTTTTCAGAAGGAACAGGAATATCTGTTTATTCTATGGTTCAGGACGAGAATGAATATTATCATCGCAATAAAAAAATTACTTCATCTAAAATTACAAATAAAGGTTATGTTGATTTTTCTTTGACGCCAAATCCTTATTTATTTGTTTTAAAAAAAGACAAAAAAGAATACGGAGCTGTTCTATATGCGGAGCAAAGCAAACTGCATAGAATTACTTTAAATGTTTCGCCATATTCATTAACAGATAAAGACACAAAATATAAAATAGCAAAACCTGTTAAAGATTATACATTGACTGATAAATTAAAAGGATATATTTTATTGCAGGTTGAAGATGACGGCGAGGCTTGGTATGTAGACGCAAAATCTCGCAAACGTTATTATATGGAAGATGGAGCTTCTGCTTTTCAAATTATGAGGGAATTTGGGTTGGGGATAACTGATAAGGATTTAAGTAAAATTGAAATCGGTTTTGATGATCGTTTTAATGATTTTGATTTTGACAAAGATGGATTGCCGGATAAAATGGAGGAAGCTTTAGGAACCGATATGGAAAATCTTGATAGCGATAATGACGGATTTTTGGACGGAGAAGAAGTAAGAAGCGGTTATAATCCGCTTGGCTCAGGAAAAATTTTAATTGATAAAAATTTAAGCAAGAGATTAAAAGGGAAAATTTTATTACAGGTGGAATCAAGAGGCGAGGCATGGTATTTGAATCCGCAAGATGGAAAAAGATATTATATGAAAGACGGGGGCAGCTCTTTTAAAATTATGAAATTTTTAAGTTTAGGAATAACTAATGAAAATATTGAGGAGATAGAAGAAGGAGAATTATAACTAATTTTGGATTTTGATTGAATGACTCAATGATTTAATAGCATAATGACTTAATTGCAAATGCTAAAGTATTTTGTATTGAGTATTGAGCGTTAAGTATTTATATGCTAAAATATTTATAAAATAATTTTTATATTTAATTTAACATTATGTTTTTGTTTAACAAAAATAAAAAACGGTCAGACAGCGATATCGAACTTATGCTTTATATAAGTCTTGGGATGATTGTGCTGGTTACTGTGATGATTGCTGTGTTATCGTTCTAAACAGTATTTGATTTTTTTATTTTATACAATATAATTTTTATATAAAACAATCATTGTATTGTAAATTTTTTATTTTATGTATTTATCTTATAATATTTTAAAAGAATTTTGTGATTTAAAAATTTTGCCTGAAAAATTGGCTGATATTTTAACTTCGCATTCTTTTGAGGTAGAGAGCTTAAAAAGCGTTGGCAAAAATTTTAATAAAATTGTAGTAGGTGAAATATTAAAAGTAAAAAAGCATCCAAGCGCTGACAGATTAAAAGTTTGCGTAGTAAATGTTGGAAAGCAAAAGAAAAAAGAAGTGCAAATAGTTTGCGGAGCGCGAAATGTTGAAGCAGGACAAAAAGTTCCGGTTGCTTTGACTGGAGCTGTTTTTTCAAATGGAATGGAAATTAAAAACGCGAAAATAAGAGGGGTTGATTCAAATGGAATGATTTGCGCTGAATCTGAACTTTTTTTAGGAGAAAACAGTAACGGAATTATGGTTTTGGATTCTAAATTAAAAATAGGGGATAATTTGGCCGAAGCTTTGAAATTAAAAGACTATTTAATAGAAGTTGACAATAAATCCATAACTAATAGGCCTGATTTGTGGGGGCATTTAGGCGTTGCTCGGGAAATTTCAGCAATATTATCTTTACGATTTAAATTTTCCAAACAATCATTGCCAGCTGTTGTAAAAAATAAAAAATTAAATATTAAAATTAATGATTACAAATTATGCAACAGATATTTAGGAGTTGTAATAGATAATTTGAATATAGGGCCGTCTCCATTATGGATGAAGAATAGGCTGCAAAACTTAGGAATACGTCCGATTAATAATATAGTAGATATAACAAATTATGTGATGTTGGAAATTGGACAGCCAATGCACGCTTTTGATAAAAATAAAATAGCTGGTGATGGGCAAAAGACAATAATAGTGAGAAAAGCAAAAGATAAAGAAAAAATTTTAGTGTTAGATGACAAGGAATATATTTTAAGCAAAAATGATTTAGTAATCGCTGACAAAAAAAATCCTATTGCTATTGCCGGAATTATGGGTGACAAGAATTTTTCAGTAAACAACGGCACAAAATCAATAATTTTAGAGTCAGCGAATTTTAATCCTTTAGCAGTTAGAAAAACTTCCAGTCGTTTGCGTTTGCGAAGCGAATCATCAATTCGTTTTGAAAAAGGGTTAGATCCGAATTTAGCTGAAATTGCTTTTAACAGAGCTGTTCAATTAATTTCTCAAATTATTCCTAATGTTAAAATAAGCAATGTTTTTGATAATAAAAATTTTAAATTAAACCAAAAGCCAATTAAGGTAAGCATCAAAGATGTAAATAAAAAAATAGGGGTTCAGTCAAAAAATAAAAAAATAACAGCTGTTTTAGAAAAATTAGGCTTTAAAGTAAAAATAAATAAAAATGATGTGATAGATGTTAAGGTTCCGAGTTGGCGTGCTACCGGCGATATTAAAATTCCAGAAGATATTATTGAGGAAATTGTTAGGATTTACGGTTATGATAAAATTATTCCTGTTTTGCCAAAAACAGAATTGAAGCCTTTTATAATTTTGCCAGAGAAAAAAATAGTAGATTTAGCAAAAGATATTTTAAGCAGAAATTTAGGAATGGTTGAAGTTTATAATTATTCTTTTAATAACAAAGATCAATTAGAGCAATTAGGAATTTCCGCCAGCTGGCTGGTTGAAAATTGTGTTAAATTATTAAATCCTTCAAGTGAAAAGCAAAATTTAATGAGAAACAGTTTGCTATTGAATTTATTAAACAACGCGCGCCAGAATACGCGGAATTTTGATTGTTTTTCATTATTTGAAATTGGATCTGTTTATATAAAAGAAAAAGGAGAATATAAGCAAGATTTTTTAAAACAAACTTTTTTGCCAAAACAATGTAAGATGGCAAGCGGAATTATTGTTGGAAATAAAAGTTCAAAAAAAGAAGATGTTTTTTTAAAAACTAAAAATATCGTTCGCGTTTTGTTAAATGAGTTAGGTTTTGACAAAGTTGAATTTTTTGTTATTGATTTTAAAACAATCCCTGTCTTTTTTCATCCAGCGCGTTCAATGGAGATTAAAGTTAACAATAAAAAAATAGGAATTTTTGGAGAAGTTCATCCTAAAATTTTGTCTAAAATGGAATTTGACAAAAAAGGAATTGGAATTTTTGAATTAGACTTAAGCTTGCTTTCGCGAATAAAAATAATTGAAAAAAAATACAAAGAACTTCCTAAATTTCCAGCAATACAGCGGGATTTGGCTTTTATTTTAGATAAAAAAATATTATATAATGAAATAATAAAAGAAATAAAAAACGCTAGCGATTTGATTGTCGGCATTGACCTGTTTGATATTTACGAAAACGAGAAAATTTTAGGCGCTGATAAAAAAAGTCTGGCTTTTCATATTATTATTCAATCAAGAGACAGAACTTTAAAAAATGAAGAAGCAGACAAAATTCAAAAGGATATAATAGGGAATTTAAGCAAAAAGTTCAAGGCAAAAATTAGGCGATAACTTTAATTTTATGAACATTATTTTTTTAGGGCCGCAAGCTTGTGGCAAAGGAACGCAAGCTATTATGCTGGTTGAAAAATTAAAAATCCCGCATATTTCTACGGGAGATATTTTTAGGAAAAGCGTTAAAGAAAAAGATGAAATAGGAAAAATGTTAAAAAAGCATTTGGACAGCGGGGGGTTAGTACCTGATGAATTAACAAATAAAATTGTTGAAAATAGATTAAAGCAAGCTGACGCTAAGAAAGGTTTTATTTTGGACGGATACCCGCGGACAATAGCGCAGGCAAAATTTTTGGATAAAATTAGCAAGATTAACAAAGTTGTGGAAATCAAAATTTCAGATAGCGAAGCAATTAACAGAATTGTTGGGAGAAGATCTTGCGCTTGCGGACAGACATATCATTTAATACATAAGTTGTCAAAAAAAGATGGAATTTGCGATTTATGCGGAAAAAAACTTTTTCAAAGAGAAGACGACAAGCCGGATGTTGTTAAAAAAAGATTAAAATTATATCATAAAAAAATAAAGCCTTTATTGGATTATTATAAAGGCAAAAAGATATTAATAGTTGTGAATGGCGAGCGTTCAATTCAGGAAATACACAGTGATATAGCAAAAATTTTTAGTATTTAATTTTTATTTTTTTACACCACCTAACCTTCCCTAAAAGGGGAGGAACTTGACTTCATAGTTTTCCCCCTTATAAGGGGAGTTAGAGGGGGGTATTATTTAATTATTTGATTATAAATTTTCAGATGGTCTTTTATTAATTTGGTAATTAAAAAATTTTTTTTTACTGAAAGATGGGCTTTTTCGCCTATTTTTTTTGCTAATTTTGGATTTTTTAAAATTTCCACGATTCTTTTAGCGGCCTCATCAGTGTTATCAACTAAAAATCCATTTTTTTCGTCTTTTATTTGAAATTTTATTCCTCCGACATTTCCGCCAATTACAACTTTACTATGCCACATACCCTCAGTTACTGTAAGTCCAAATCCTTCTCTTAACGAAAGCTGAAGAATAGGATTAGCGCAATTTTGCAAAGCGTTTACTAAAACTTCATTTTTAAGCCCAATTTTTTTTAAATCAGAAATTAAAATTACATCAGTATCTCCTTTAGCGTATTTTTTAACCTTTTGATATATTTTAGGAGCCGAAGGATCGTCCTGGGCTTCCATTACTCCTAATAATACTAATTGCAAATCAGGTATTTCTTTTTTAGCTATATAAAAAGCTTTAGCAGCGCCAACAGGGTTTTTCCAAATTCCAAATCTTGAAACCTGCGCGATAATCGGCTTGCTTGGATTTATATTAAGGCGCTTTAAAATGTTTTTTAGTTTTTTTGGCTTTATAATTTTATTTTTTTTTGTTAAAGGATCAATCGTCGGATAAGAAATGACCGCCTTTGAAGCGTCAAAATTTTTTATAACATATTCTGGCAGAGAAAAAATCACTTTTTGATAAAATTTAATGTAGGGGTTTAAAAATTTTAAAATTTGTTGGTTAGGAGTAGAAAGATCAAGATGAATTCTTAAAATCATTGGCGCGCCATCATAGAAAGCAGAAATAGCCAATGGCTGGGGGTCATGAATTATTACTAAATCAGGTTTTAGTCTATTTAACTGCTCGGCTATTTTTTTATTAACATTTAAATAATATTTTTTTTCTTTTTCTGTTAAAGAAATTTTAAGACCTTGAAGCCCGTTATGAATTTTTTTAGTAATACTAAAAAAGAATCTGTCTTCTTTTATAAAATACCAATTGCTATCTATTCCAAGCGATCTCTCCAATGACGGTTGGCTTTCTAAAATTTCCGCTACGCCTCCTCCGTCAGGAGTGGCATTGATATGGATTATTTTTTTCCCTTTTAATAGTTTGGCTAATTTTTTAATCCTTTTTATTTCTTCTGCGGAAACAATTTTTTTATAGTTGTTTATATTTCTCTTTATAATCTTTCTTTTTTTAAGCATAAATTTAATTTTATTTTTCCAAATAAACTGTCTGAGTTGGATAAGCCATAACAATATTTTCTTTTTCAAAAGCCGTTTTTATTTTTAACATCATTCCTTGGTTAGCGTCCATATAATCATTATATTCTCCTGTTTGAATGTAATAAACAACTTCAAATAACAGCGCTGAATCTCCAAATTCGTGAAAATGAGCCCGATCAAAACGAGCCAATTTTTCCGACTCAACAATTTCTTTTATTATTGAAGGAATTTTTTTCATTTTTTCTGACAATGTATTATAAACTACGCCAAAAGAAAAAGTTATTCTTCTTTCTTTCATTTTTTTAAAATTTTGGATTCTGGCCGAAGTTAATTCTTTATTGGAAATTACAATTTCTTCTCCGCGGAGGGCTCTTATTCTTGTTGTTTTGATACCAACTTTTTCAACAATGCCTGACTGCTCTCCAACTATGATAAAATCCCCAACTGTAAATGGGCGGTCAAAATAAATCGCAAACGAGCTGAAAAGATCGCCTAAAATATTTTGCAAAGCTAAAGCAATCGCGATTCCGCCGATTCCCAAGCCAGCTACCAAAGAAGTAATGTTAACTCCAAGATTTGACAAAAAAAGCAAGACACCAATACACCATAATACTGCCTTAGAAATATTTCCTAACAATCTCATAGCTGATTTAGCGTGATCGTCTTCTTGATATTTTTTCATGCTTCTTTTTATAACATAATCAATCAAAATTTTAATTGCCGTAATCGCTAGATAAATAACCCACGCGACTAAAATAATATTTATTATTTTTTCCGCTATGTTTTTTATAGCTAAAAAATTTAAAGCTAAATAAAAAGATAAAAACGAATAAAAGGGCGGACGAAGCGTATTAATAATTTTAACAAAAGTGTCGTCAATATCTGTTTTGGTTTTTTCCGCAATTTTTTTTAATTTGTACAAAACAATACTTTGAAAAATTTTGAAAATAATAAGCGAAACAAAAAACACAATCAAAGCGATCAAAAAACCTTTGATTGTGTTTCCTAAAAATTCGTATTGCCAAAAACCGCTGTTAGTTTGTTCTGATAAAAATTTGAAAATTGATTCAAACATAAATATATAATTAATTATTTAGATATAAAATTTATCGCAAATAATACTTTCTTAATAATAAAATAAAATAATTTTATTTAAATAAATTACAAATTCAAAATCACAAATAACAAATAAATTACAATGACCAAAATTATAAATCCCTGCCTCGCCGGCAGGCATGCAAAACAATTTTGAATTTTGGAAATTGGAAATTGCCTGCCCCGTAGTTAAGTCTGAAAGACTTATACTACTGGGGATTGAAAATTGAAAATTGATAATTGATAATTTATGCCTCTAGTCTCCCATATTCATCATCATACCTTATAATATCGTCTTCTTCAAGATAGTTTCCTGTTTGCACTTCAATTAATTCAAGATTTATTTTGCCTGGATTTTCCAAACGATGTTTTGCGAATGCTGGAATAAAAGTGCTTTCATTTTCCTGTAAAAGAATATTTTGTTCTCCATTTACTATTTTAGCAATTCCTTTAACAACAATCCAGTGTTCAGCGCGATGATAATGGGACTGCAAACTTAATTTAGATCCAGGGAAAACAGTGATTTTTTTTACTTTATGCGCTGGCGTGTCAATTAACACTTCATATTTTCCCCAAGGACGATATACAATTAAACTATGTTCAGACTCCTTAAAATTTTTTCTTTTTAAATATTTAACAACCTTCCTGACTTTTTCTCCTTGTTCATTTTTTTGGATTAAAATGCTGTCGCTGTTTTCAATTATTATTAAATCTTCAACTCCGATTGTTGCGATTAAACGGTTATTTTCACTGTGGATAAAAACATTTCGCGAGTCTATATTTATATGTTTAGAATTATTGCTGCTGATTGTTTTTTTTAAACTATCAAATGAGCCAATGTCGTTCCAAACAAAATCACCCTTAAAAACAACCATTTTTTCTGATTTTTCAGAAACAGCGCAATCAATAGACACAGAAGGCATTTTTTTAAATTCTGAAATAAAAATATCAAAATTTTTTATAAAATATGAATATAAATTTGGACTGCATTTTTCCAATTCTTTAATAAAAGTGTTGATGTTAAAAATATATATTCCTGAATTCCAAAAATAATCGTCTGATTCAATATACGCCCTCGCGGTTAGCTTGTCTGGCTTTTCTTTAAATTGTAAAACTTTGTAATATCCATCTTGCTTTTCTCCTTTTTTAATATATCCGTACCCTGTTTCTGGCTTAATCGGAATTATGCCTATTGTTCCAATATTATTATTAACTAAATTAACAGCTGATTTTATTACATTTAGGTATGATTTTTTGTCGCCAATATAATGATCAGCCGGAGTGATAACAATCGGTTCAGATGGATTTATTTTTATTTTTTCTTTTAAATATTTCAAAGCGAAAATTATCGCAGGCGCCGTGTTTAAGCTTGCTGGTTCAACTAAAATATTTTGTTTGTTAAAATTTTTTTCAATTTCTTTTATCTGATTAAAAACATTAAAAAGATTATCCTGATTAGTTATGAAAAAAATTTTTTCAAGAGGAACAATTTCGCGCGCGCGCAAAAAAGTTTCTTGTAGCAAAGATTTATTGTTATATAATTTTAAAAATTGTTTTGGAAAATTTTTTCTGCTTAAAGGCCAAAGCCGAGTTCCAGACCCTCCGCAAAGAATTAAATTGTACATAAGATAAAATTTTAGCCAAAGGCTAATCAGCCTCTAGCTAACAAAATTCCCTGCATGCCGGCAGGAAAACTATAACTAAAATTTTTTATAAAGAATTATTTATTTTTAATTTAACTGAATATTAAGGCTCTTGTCAAGCAAAAATTAGATAAATTTTTTAATATTTAGATATTTTAGTGAAAAAGCATTGACATTTTTAATAATTATGGTATATTTAGTATCAGTTCTTAAGAAATATAATAAATATAATAAAAGGAGGTAAAAAACAAAAATAGGAAATGTTGGTAAAAAAAATTTAAAAATAGGAGAAAAAAGATGAAAAAAGGATTTTTTTGTTTAGCGATTTTTTTGTTTTTTGCGGTATCTGCCGTTGCTATGCAGATTCCGACAAATGGAACAGGCAACCAAACAGCTACCCTTGGGTTTGAGGACATCGGAACAAGCATCTACGGTCATATCCCAGATGGGTATGGCGGATTGAATTGGGACAATTTTGGCTATATGTCCGCTAACTATATTTCTGGATATGAGATTGAAGGAAATTATTCCGCCTTTAATTACGGGGGAAATGTCGCTTATGTGACAAGAGAAACAATAAGCGATCCTTTTACTTTTCAAAGCGCTTATTTTAAAGGCGCGTGGAATCCTCTAGATATAGCAATAACAGCTTATTCTTCCGAAGGATATCCTGTTTTTGAGGAAACAATTGTTGTGGACGTAGATTCCTCATCGTTGTTTTCTCCTCAATTGGATTGGGATAATATTGTTGGACTATCTTTTTATCCTTCTTTGGGCGCTGGGGTAACAGATTCGCGCAATCGTACCCATTTTGGAATGGACGAGTTCACTTTCTCGTCATCCTCAAGTAATTCCAATCCGGTGCCAGAGCCGGCAACAATCATTCTCGTCGGATCAGGGCTTGCTGGATTTGGTTTTATCCAAAGAAGAAAAGCAAAAAAAGCAAGAGAAAAATAACATATTTAAGCTCTTCAAAGTAATAAGATCTCCCCCTCTATTTTTTAAAAGAGGGGGAATTTTTTTTGAAAAAAAATGGACAAAAATAAAAAAATAATTTATAATAATAAGCAGTTAATTTACTAATAAAAACATTTATGGGTCGCCGTCCAAAAAATAGAACAATTATTAAAAGAAAAAAAAGAATGAAACCGCCGCAACTTTTGCGCGGAATGAAAGATATAATTTCCCAAGAGCAGGTTTATTGGGATTATATAAAAGAGAATGCTGAAAAAATAGCAAAAGATTACGGATTTAAAAAAATAGACACTCCTATTTTAGAAAATACTTCTTTGTTTGTCCGCAGCACAGGGAAAGATACTGACATAGTTGAAAAAGAAATGTTTTCTTTTATTGATGAAGGAGGGGATAATGTTTCTTTGAAGCCTGAATTAACGCCTGGAATTGCCAGGGCTTATATTGAGCATGGAATGGTAAATTTGCCGCAGCCTGTAAAACTTTTCAGCATAGCCCCTGTTTTTAGAAGAGAAAGGCCCCAAGCGGGAAGAGGCAGACAGCACTATCAGTTTGATTTAGAAATTATAGGCGACAAAGACTATATTATAGAAGCGCAGTTATTGCTGATAGCTTATAAATTTTACAGCATTTTAGGAATTAACATAAATATAAAAATTAACAGTATTGGCTGTATGGAATGTAGCCCTCAGTATAAGGAAAATTTAGTCGCTTATTTAAAGAGTAAAAAAACTAAACTATGTGCTGTTTGCAAAAAAAGGGTTACTAAAAATCCTTTAAGAGTTTTGGATTGCAAAGAAGAAAAATGCCAAAAAGCGATTGAAGACGCTCCGCAAATAGTTGACTGGCTTTGCAGTGATTGCAAAAAACATTTTACAAAAGTTTTAGAATGCGCTGACGAGCTTGATATCCCTTATGAATATGATCCATATTTGGTAAGAGGGCTTGATTATTATACAAGAACTGTTTTTGAAATTTGGCCCGCGAATATTGAAGGCGCCGGATTCAGGCAGTCTGCACTAGGAGGAGGCGGGCGCTATGATGATTTAATGGTTAACTTGGGCGGAAGAGATGTTCCTGCTTGCGGGATGGGGTTAGGAGTAGAAAGAGCAATTCTTAAATTAAAAGAGAATAAAATTGAAGTAAAAAAGAAAAGCAAAATTGAAGTTTTTGTCGCTCAGCTTGGAGAAAAGGCGCGGGTAAAAGCGTTATGGCTTTTTGAAAATTTAAGGACAGAGGGCATTAAAGTCGCTGAAAATTTTTCAAAAGGAAGCTTGCGCGGGCAGTTGGATTTGGCAAATAAATTAGGCGCTAAAGTTACTTTAATAATTGGGCAAAAAGAGGTGCTTGACGGCACAATTTTAATTCGCGATATGAACAGCGGGATTCAAGAAGAAGTTGATTTTTCTAAAATAATAAAAGAAGTAAAAAAAAGAATAAAAAAATAAAAAATTTATTTGTTATTTTTTGAATAAGTTCACATACATCCTGGACTCCAAAAAGTCTAAAAATGTATGCAAATAGGATTTAAATATAAATATTGCGCTGGTTTTGGAAGATTGTATAATTATGGATTAAAACATTATCCTAAT
>JAYEJU010000054.1 GCA_034660655.1 Patescibacteria group bacterium
TGCGAGCGAGTATTATGATTATTCTGTGGCAAGCCCTAATTCTTATAATTATACTGTTATCGCGGGAAATATCGGCGGAGAAAATTCAGACAGCGCTGGACCTATCGCTGTTAGCTGGTGTGACGCTCCAGCCCCAAGCGATTTTGTTTTAAGCCAAGTTTGCGATGGTTTAGGAAATTCAAATGTGGATTTGATTTGGAATCAAGACGCTCCAGAAAATGTCAGCCATTATATTATAGACAGATATAACTCGGATGTTGGGATAACAGATATTTTAGAATCCAGTTTAGACAGTTCGTTAAGAACTTATCTTGATGACAGCCCGCCTTTTGATGAAACTAATTATGATTATAGTATAGTAGCTGTTGGTAATAGCGGAAATTACGCGACTTCAACACAATCAATATTAACAAATGATTGCGCACTTCCAGGAGTTCCAAATATAACGATTTATAATCCTAGTTGTAATGGAGTTGCCCCATTTATTGATTTAAGCTGGACAAATATAGCAAACGCTGATTATTATGTTGTGTCCCAAGACGGAAGCGATATTTTTGACACAAGAAATAAAATAGCGGCTCTGTATCATTTTGACGAGGGAAGCGGAATAGATATTGAAGACGCCACGGAAATAAAAGAAAATGGAAGTATTGTCAGCGGAACTCCGCAATGGGTAGCAGGAAAAATTGGAAACGCTTTAGATTTTTCAAACGGAAGACGTGTGGAAATCCCAGATAGCGACAATTCAGTGTTTGATTTTAAAAATTGTTTTACATTAGAAGCATGGGTTAATAGTGAAGGATCATCAAGTCGTGATTATGTCATTTATAAAGATAGTGTTTATTATTTTACTATTTATAATAATAAAATAAATTGGTATCTTTATAACGCTCATTGTGGAAATGATTGTTGGTCTGCTCGTTGTCATATAGACACAGGAGTAAACATTAATGTCAATGAGTGGACGCATATAGCAATGGTTTATGATAAAAATACAGTGACAATATATAAAAATGGAAATGAAGAAATAGCGTCTTTTCCTGCTTATGGTTTAGTTTATCCAGTAAATAACAATCCTGTTCGCATAGGATATAGTTTTCAAGGCGCTATTGACGAAGTAAAAGTGGTTGGCGAAGCTTTAGGCCCAGCTGAAATTTTAGCTGATTATAATGACGGGAATACTGGAATAAATTTAACTGTTCCATTAGCCGGCGATGTTGTTGATTTTGATGATTATAATGTTTTAGCGAATGATGATCCATGGTATTTGGGAGAATCTCATACTTACGAAGTAACAGCTTTTAATTTAGGAGGAAGCGCAACAAGCGTTTCAGAAACTGCAACATTTGATAATCCAACAGACGCTTGCGTTCCAGGGGTCTCTTATCAAACAGATACTTCTGCATATTGTATTTCAGACAACCCAGGAGTTAGCTATCCGTATATCCATTTTGAATGGGGAGATTTTATGCCTGGAAACAGCGGAATAAGCAACGCGGATGTAAGAACCAGCAGCGCTTATAGGTTGGTAATTGATAGTGTTTTAAAAGCAGATGTTTTGCCAACAACCGGAACATATTGGTGCAGCGGCGGTAGAAGAGAGCATGTTTATTTTCAAAATGACATATCTGGCTGGGGAATAGACGATGACGCAAACCATAGCATTTCTTTAAGAATAACCAATGTTAATGGATTAACTCAAGACAGTTCTGTTAGAGATATAAATATTCCTTTTTGCGCCGCGCCTTCTGATGTAACTAATTTTACTGTTACTCCAGGGTGCAACGGAGATCAGGCAAAAGCTGATTTAGACTGGGATGATGACTCTCTGGGTTACACAAACAGTTATTATGTTGTAAGAGAAAAACAAGGCGGAGGAACAGAACCAACAAGTTTGAATTATGAAGGAGAGATTGAAGATTTAATTGATTGGAATTATTATAATGAAGGGCTTTGTTATAAAGACGGAATTTTTTATAGAACTTCTTGGTATAATCATACTGGCGGTGAACTAGTTGATTCTAATGGAATTAGTTATGATACAGAATCTTGGAGCAATGATCTAAATGGAATTGTTTGGGATAGCGTTGATAATTGTTTTTGGTTTTCCGACGATCAGCATAATGATATAGTTAAAACTGATGAAAATTTTAATTTCATTAGCAGGTTTGATATTAGTGGGGAAATTTATAGTCAAAGAGGTATTACTACGGACGGGACATATCTTTATATTGTTGATTCAGGACATTATGAAGATTATAGATATTCAGGAGCTATATTTGTATATAATAAAGACGGTAGTTTGCATAAAAAAATAGATATGAGTTTAATGGCTCATGGCAGTTGGAACGGACACGGGATTGCTTATCTTAATGGTTATTTATATGTTGGAACAGATGGGGGTGTTCATTATGAAAGCGTTTACGCGATAAATGTTTCTCAAATTGCCGATGGCATAGTTTCTATACAAGCAATATTTGATACTTCAAGTTATGTTTGTTCTTATGGCGTTAAAGGTGTCGCGACAGATGGCTCAAATCTTTTTTTAGCCGATTATTGCTATACTCCTTTTTACAAATTTTCTATTGTTAAAAGCGGCAATGAAATTAAATATGTTAATACAGCTTTGGTTTCTGAATATGAAAATTTTGGAGATTTAGAAGTAAATTCCGCTTATGATTATTATATTTTAGCCACAGGAAATAATTATAGTTATAATATTTCAGCGACTATTGCCACAACAACTCCTTCTGCTTGTTATAACGCGCCTTTAGAGCCATCAGTATCGTATGTAACCCCTAAATGCGATAATTCAGCAAATTCTTATATGGAAGTAAAATGGAACGCTATTGTTGAAGAAAATAACACTGACGATTATGATCTTTATAGAATAGATGACTTATTAAATAATGATATAATAATAAATGGAATTGGAGATAATAATTTTGGAAGTCTTACAAGTGGATCTGATAATTGTTCAAGCATAATAGATATTGATTCAGGATTATTAGTGATAACTTGTGAAGATTATGAGCTGATATTAACAACTGGATATAAATATTATCTTAAAGCAAACGGTCCTGGCGGAACTGTTCAATCAATTGATTATCCTCTAGATTTTGTTAATCCAATAGATTGCAACGCTACTCCAGAAATTCCCGCTAATTTTTCAGTGGCTTCTGATTGTATGGGGTATTGCAACGGAGGAAATGACAATGGCAATTTTTGCGCCGGAGACAGCGATTGCGACAGCGCTGATTGTACAATTAGTTTTTTAAATGGAGGTTCAGAAAATTTAAAATGGGATAGAATGCAAAATGCTTTTCAATATGTGATTAGCAGATATTGTGATGGAACATATGATAACACTATAACTATTGGAGAAATAGGATATTCTTCTTACGACCCTGACAATCCTGATGTGTCTTATTTTGATACTTATGTTAAGTATATTGACCATATTCCATTTGAATTTATTAATAAAGATTGTTTATATACTGTTATAGCAAAAGGATACGGTGGGGACAGCGACCCAACAGATCTTTTGGGCGATACAGTGCCAGTCTGCGGAAACACGCCTGCTGCGCCAACTAATTTAGATTTATCAAACATAAAGTGCGATGAAACAACTATTAGCTGGAGCGATATAACAGATATAGGTGAAGTTGGCAATGATCCTCCAAATAATCCAGGAACAGGCGGAGAATTTTATTATAATGTTTATCAGGATTATGATTTTACAGGACCTGTATTAATAGCCCAAAAGTTGTCTCCAATAAATTCAGGTGAAACGCAAACTTTTTCTGCCACAGGATTGGTTGAGGAAAAGAATTATTCTTGGTTGATTGAGGCATGGAATCCAGCAGGAACTAGCACTTCCACCATTTCTACAATTACCGCTAAATGCGGACCGCAAAATTTAGTGCTTAAAAGAAAATTAAGCAGTTGTGAAAAAGTGGAATTGTATTGGAAAAGAGCTGAAAATTATTTAGGATTTGAAAATGCCAAAAGATATGAAGTCTACAGGGCTGAATCTATATCTAATATTTTTGACGATGTCCAATATCTTGGCAATAGTTGTTCTGGCGATTTTGATGATGACGGAAAAGTGGACGGACATGATTTAATAGATATGAATTGGCAAATTGCTAATAACGCTGATTGTAGCAGTTTGCCGTGTATCGGCGATTTAGATGGCGATAATGACGTTGATTCAAATGATCAAAATGAATTTGATTCCCAGTATGGAAGAAGAGATTGTTTGTTAAAAGATTATGATTGCAGTGATGGCGCTTGTTATAGAAATATTAATTTAATTATAGGTTGTTCAGTTTATACTGATCCTTGTAGGGGAGATATTGATTCAGATGGAGATGTTGACGGCGATGATTTAACAATAATGGATGCTCAAATTGCCACTAATTCAGATTGTGCTGTTATGCCTTGTATAGGAGATTTGGACGGTGATAATGATGTTGATAATAATGATAGAGGTTTGCTTACCAGCGAGCTGGGAAGAGGCGATTGTTCTGATTGTGATCTTGATTGTAGTGACGGAGTTTGTTATGATATAAATACTAAAACATATAAATTTATTGATTATTACAATCTTAATGATCATAGCGAGCAATTTTTAACCGGAACAAAATATTATTATATTGTTAAGGGTCTGCCAGTAGAGCCTGCTATTGAACATGGTAATTCTAATGTTTTAAAAATTCAGCCATGCCCTTATTTGCCTGAGTGGAGAGACGCAAGGCCAGAATAAACAAATAGACAAATAAGCATTTGAACATAGAAACATATAAATAAATTAGATTGTGAAAGTTTCGCAATCTTTTTTGTTTGAATAAAAATTATTTAGATGTTAAAATGTTTATATGTTTAAATGGGATATTATGACCAAAAAAGAAGCCAAAAATAGAATAGAAAAACTAAAAAAAGAAATTAGCTATCATTCTTATTTTTATCATACTTTAGACAAGCCAAAAATTTCTGACGCTGTTTGGGATAGTTTAAAAAAAGAATTAGCTGATTTAGAAAAGCAATTTCCAGAATTTATAACGTCTGACTCTCCTACCCAAAGGGTGAGCGGAGTTCCTTTGGATAAATTTACAAAAATTGAACATACCGTAAGGCAATGGTCTTTTAACGATGTTTTTAGCAAAAAAGATCTTTATGGTTTTTTCGCTCGAGTGAAAAAAATGTTAGAAAAAATGAACATAACAGAAGATTTAGAATATACTTGCGAGTTAAAAATTGACGGAGTTCATATAGTTTTAACTTATGAAAATGGAATTTTTGTCCGAGCGCTAACAAGAGGGGACGGTAAAACAGGAGAAGACGTAAGCCAAAATATAAAAACTATTCAAAGCATACCGTTGCGTTTGCGCAAAAATGTTTCTGTTATAGTTGAAGGAGAAGTATGGATGAGCGATAAGGATTTTAAAGATCTGAATAAAAAACGCAGAAAAGAAAATAGGCCGGAATTTGCCAATCCTCGCAATGTTTCAGCTGGATCAATCAGGCAATTAGATTCAGAAATTACGGCTAAACGAAAATTAGATTGTTTTTTATATGATTTAGCGCAAATAAAATCAGCTCACATTCCGTTAACTCAATTTCAAGAATTAGATTTTTTAAAAAAATTAGGATTTAACGTAAATAAGCATTGTAAACTTTGCAAAACAGCGGAAGAAGTAATAAAATATTGGGATTATTGGGGGAAGCGAAAACAAAAAGAGCCATATTGGATTGATGGCATTGTTATAAAATTAAATAGCAGAAAATTTCAGGAAATGTTAGGGCATACTGGGAAAGCTCCTCGTTGGGCAATTGCTTTTAAATTTCCGGCAGAGCAGGCAACAACTGTTGTTGAAGATATTGTGATACAGGTTGGGCGTACAGGAGCGCTGACCCCTGTGGCACATTTGCGTCCAGTAAAAGTTGCTGGGTCAACAGTCAGCCGAGCTACGCTTCATAATGAAGACGAAATTAAAAAAAAAGATGTTAGAATAAGCGATACAGTAGTTATCCAAAAAGCAGGGGATATAATTCCTGAAATTATAGAGCCGATAAAAAATTTGCGTAATGGCAAGGAAAAAAAATTTAGCATGCCAAAAGTTTGTCCAATATGCGGATCATTTACTTTTAGAAAAAAAGGAGAAGCAGCTACATATTGTTCTAACAAAAAATGTTACGCGCGAGAAAAAGAAAGATTAATACATTTTGTTTCTAAAAAAGGTTTTAATATTGATGGTTTTGGGAAAAAGATTGTTGAGCAATTAATAGATGAAGGAATAATTCGTGATTTTTTTGATATTTTTAAGATTAAAAAGGAATATTTAGAGCCATTAGAAAGATTCGCTGAAAAATCTGCTGACAATTTAATAAATGAAATAGAAAAATCAAAAAATATTACGCTTTCAAAATTTTTGTTTGCCTTAGGAATAAGATATGTTGGAGAAGAAACAGCGATGTTGCTATCGCAACAAACTCAAAATTCAAAATTCAAAGCTCAAAATTTAGGAGAAATAATCAATTATTTTAAAAATTTAGAATTAGAAGATTTTGAGAAAATTGAAGGGGTTGGTGAAAAGTCGGCAGAAAGCTTGTATAATTATTTTCATAATGAAAAAAATTTAAAAGAATTAAATAAATTAAACATTGCTGGCATTAGAATTAAAATTGCAAGTGAAAAAAAATTAGATCAAAAATTTTATAATAAAACTTTTGTTTTAACAGGATCGCTTAATAATTTGACAAGACAGGAGGCAAAAGATAAGATAAGAATATTAGGAGGCAATATTTCTTCCGCAATAAGCAAATCAACAGATTATGTTATAGCTGGTAAAAACCCAGGAAGCAAATACGCAAAAGCGAAAAAACTGGGAATAAAAATTTTAGATGGGGAGGAATTTTCAGATTTAATAAAGCAAAATTTAGTTATATGAAATTAAATAAACAACAAGTAGAACACATCGCTAAATTGGCTCGTCTTGAGTTAACTGAAAAAGAAAAAAAAATTTTTTCTGTTCAGCTTTCTTCTATTTTGGATTATGTTGGAAAATTAGAAGAAGTTAATACTGACGGTGTTGAGGAAACATCGCAAGTTACGGGATTAATAAACTCAATAAGAGATGACGTGGTTGAGGAGGCATTATTAGAATCAAAACAAGAAATTTTAAATAACGCTCCTGATAAAGAGGATAATCTGTTCAAAGTAAAAAGCGTATTTTAAAATATCAAAAATCAAAATTGAGGAATCGCTTCGCGATGAAATATAATAAATAATTATTTTTTAAATTTATTATTTTGAGTTTTGATTTTTGTATTTTGCATTTTATTTTATGTTAAACAAACTAACAATTAAGCAAACTCATCAAGGTTTAATTAATAAGGATTTTTCTTGCTGTGAATTAACGAAAAGTTATATTAAGGAAATTGAAAAAAAGAATAAAAATATTAACGCTTTTATCACAACAAGTTTTGATTTAGCAAAAGAGCAGGCAAAAAATATCGATAAAAAAATTAAACAACACGAAAATTTAAAACCATTAGCAGGTGTTCCTTTTTCAATCAAAGATTGTTTTTGCGCTAAAGGAATTCAAGCAACAGCAGGATCCAATATTTTGCGTAATTATATGCCTTGTTTTGACGCAACATCAGTAAAAAAAATAAAAAAGCAGGGAGCTGTAATTTTAGGAAAGGTTAATACAGACGAATTTACAATGGGCGCGTCAACAGAAACTTCAGCATTTGGAGTTACTAAAAATCCATTGGATTTAAAAAGAGTTTCCGGCGGATCTTCTGGCGGATCAGCCGCGTCTGTTGCTTCTAATATGGCTGCTTATTCTTTGGCAACTGATACAGGCGGATCAATTAGACAGCCGGCCGCGTTTTGCGGAGTTGTTGGATTAAAAGTAACTTATGGAAGAGTTTCAAGATATGGTGTTATGAGTATGGCGTCTTCTTTAGATACGATTGGAACAATAACAAAAACAGTGGAAGACTCCGCGATTGTGTTAAAAGAAATAGCGGGATATGATAAATATGATTCTACAACGCCAAAAGCAAAAGTTGACGATTATTTGCGTGAATTGCAAGGTAATATTAGAGGGTTAAAAATTGGTGTTCCAAAAGAATATTTTATTAAAGAATCAAGTCCGGAAATTAAAAAGAATATTAGCAAAGCAGTTAAAAAGCTTGAAAGTTTAGGCTGTGAAATTATTGATATTAGCCTTCCGCATACTAAATACGCTATTGCTGTTTATTATATTATTGTTCCATCAGAAGTTAGTTCTAATATGGCAAGATATGACGGAGTTAGATATGGTTATTCAATAACTAATGACAAAAATGAAATACCAAAAGATTTAATGGATATTTACGCAAAAAGCAGGGCAAAGGGATTTGGAGCGGAAGTGAAAAGAAGAATAATGATTGGGACTTATTCTTTGTCAGCTGGATATTACGACGCTTATTATAAAAAAGCAATGCAGGTTAGAACTTTGATTAAAAAAGATTTTGATAATGCTTTTGAAAAAGTTGACGCATTATTAGCTCCTGTTGCTCCTGATATTGCTTTTAAAATAGGAGAAAAAATAGATAATCCTTTGCAGATGTATTTGGAAGATATTTTTACCGCGCCTGTTAATTTGGCAGGGGTTCCATCTCTTGCGATTCCTTTTGGCAAAACAAATAAAATGCCATTAAGCGTTCAGATTATAGGCAAGCATTTTGATGAAAAAACAATTTTAAAAATAGGGCATAAACTCACTCAAACACATTAATATAGTAATATAAGTTCAAAATTCAAAACTCAAAGTTCCCTGCCTGCTAGCAGGCAGGAAAATTATAACTAAAAATTTAAAACAATAAATAAAATAGGAAATTTTTAGTTTTTAATTTTAGTTTTGCATTTTGATTTTTGCATTTTGAATTATTTTTTATGTATTATGACAAATGGCAAAATATAATAGCAATGGTTGAGGAAAAATTTGGAATTTTAGACAAAAAAGAAAAGCAAGAAGAAATTGGAAAAGATGTAAACAGTAATGATGTTTTCGAAAAAAGCGAAATTATTGAATTTAAAGGTCCATTGGGAAAAATAAAATTGGAATTAATCACGCGCCCGATTGTTTTGGAAAAAAAGACTAATTTTTCACGCAGGATCGGAGGAGATGTCGGCGTGGAATATATTTATTCTGATTCTGAGGAAGTTTCAAAATTTAAGGCTTATAAATGGAGCGATGAGCAAAATGATTGGACGGAAATAGACGCGGATATGTTCACCAATTAATATATGCAATATTTAACAGCTGGAATAAGCGCTTTTTTAATTTCAATCTTTTTTACAATTTTAGTAAAAATTTTAGCTTGGCGTTTTCGCATAATTGACAAGCCTGGTTTTTGGCGAAAAGTCCATAACCGGCCAACGCCTCTTCTCGGAGGAACAGCAATTTTTTTAAGTTTTTTTACTGTTTCTTTTTTTTATGTTTTTTTTAGTGATTTGATTATTGAAAAATATATAAGCCTTATAATGATGGCTGGAATTTGGTTAGGCGGACTGATTATTATTTTTGGAGGATTTTTAGATGACAAAAAAAGCCTTGATCCTATTAAACAAGTAATTTCCCCAATATTTGCGGTTTGCGTGGTTATAGCTGTGGGAATTAAAATAGGTTATATTACAAATCCTTTTGGCGGAATTATTGATTTTAATAATTTTCAATTTTTGTCAATTATTTTGACATTTTTTTGGCTCTTGGGAATGAGCTATACAACAAAAATTTTGGACGGGCTTGACGGCTTAACAACGGGAATAACTTTGATTGGAACAATAATTATATTTATTGTAAGTTTATTTTTAGGACCATTAATATTGCCGGAAGTAGGGCTGTTGGCAATAATTTTTGGAGGATCGCTTTTAGGATTTTTAATTTTTAATTGGCATAAAGCGTCTATTTTTTTAGGAGAAGGCGGAAGCCTGTTTTGCGGTTTTATGCTAGGTATTTTAGCTATTGTGACTGACGGCAAGATTGCTATTACTTTTTTAGTTATGGGAATACCGATAATTGATTTGTTATTTGTTGTAATTAAAAGAATTTTTAAAAAAGAATCTCCGTTTTCGCATGCTGACAAAAAACATCTTCATTTTCAATTATTGGATATTGGTTTTTCGCACAAGCAATCTGTAATTTTTCTTTGTTTTTTAACGTCAATTTTAGGAGGAGTTGGATTATTTTTTAAAAGCCAAGGAAGATTAATGGCTATTTTTATTTTATTATTTTTAATGTTATTAAACGCCTGTTTTTTGTATTTAGTTTATAAAAAAAAGAAAAATACAAGATTAATATAAATTATGAAAAAGATTTTTTTAACACTTTTGCTTTTGTTTGTTTTTGTTATCAGCGGATGCAATAATTTTGTTGATCCTAAATTCAATAAATTGCAAGTTAAAGATAAAATTATCAATGTTGAAATAGTGGACACTGATAAGTCAAGAACACAAGGATTGTCAGACAGAAAAGATTTATGTGATGATTGCGGAATGCTTTTTATTTTTGAAAATAAATTAGTCCGTTCTTTTTGGATGAACAAAATGAATTTTCAGCTTGATATGATTTGGATTGATAATGGAATAATAAAAAATATAACAGAAAATGCCGAAATGCCGACTAACGGTAATATTCCAACCTACAATTCTGAAAAAAAGGTTGATTGGGTTTTGGAAGTTAACGCTGGATTTTGTGAAAAATATGGAATAAAACAGGGCGACAAGGTAGAGTTATTGACAATTACAAAAAAGTAGTTTATTATATAGTCATAATTATAAAATTTCTAAATTCCTAATAAGAGTTTAGTTTTTTTAAATTTTATTTTTATTTATATTCGCGACATTTTCTGATATATATCTGGAGTATTCGCATTATATTATATGAAATTAGCAGTAATTAAAACAGGCGGAAAACAATATAAAGTCAAGCAGGAAGACGAGATAAAGGTTGAAAAAATTGACAAAGAACCTGGCAAAAAAATTAGCTTAGAAGAAGTCTTATTGATTTCTGATGAAAAAGCAAAAAATTTTAAAATTGGCGATCCTTTTGTTAAGAGCGCTAAAGTTGAGGCTGAAATTTTAGAGCAGACACGAAAGAAAAAAATAACAGTTGTTAAATATAAAGCAAAAACAAGATATAAAAAAACGTTAGGACATAAACAGCGTTATACAAAATTAAAAATTATTAAAATAGTTTAATCAAATGCGTTTGCAAAATGCAGGCGTGTTTTATTAAGCTCTTTGAAATTTAAAAATACCCTATATTCAGGGTGTTTTTTGTTAATTTGGTTTTTAACATATTTGAAAAATAAAAAAGGAGGAAACAAAATTATGTTAAATCATCTAATTCCAGAGGCATATACTTTTGACGATTTATTGTTGGTGCCTGCTTATTCTGAAGTTTTGCCAACAGAGGTAGATATTTCCACTCAGCTCACGTCTGAAATTCGTCTTAATATTCCATTAATAAGCGCTGCGATGGACACAGTTACTGAGGCGCGAACCGCTATCAGCATGGCAAGACAGGGTGGCATTGGAATTATCCATAAGAATATGTCTATTGAAGCTCAGGTAAGAGAAGTTGAAAGAGTAAAGAAGTCTGAAAGCGGTATGATTACGGACCCAATTACAGTGACACCTGATCAGCGCATATGGGATGTAGAACAGATAATGCGTGAATATAAAATATCAGGTGTGCCAGTAGTGATTGGGAAAAAACTTGTAGGCATTGTCACAAAACGGGATTTGCGGTTTGAAACAGATTGGGATCGCAAAGTTTACGAGGTAATGACAAAAGAAAATCTGGTTACGGCCCCTGTCGGGATTACCCTTAAAAAATCAAAAGTCATCTTACACAAACATCGCATTGAAAAACTTCTTGTAGTGGACGATGACGGAAATTTCAAAGGTCTCATCACGATCAAGGATATAGAAAAAATTAAGAAATATCCTTTGGCAAGTAAGGACGAAAAAGGCCGTCTAAGAGTTGGCGCATCTGTTGGCATAAACAAAAATTATCTTCGGTATACAGAGGCTTTGGTTAGGGTTGGAGCGGACGTGATAGTTATAGATTCAGCTCACGGACACTCAAAAAACGTGATCAATGCGGTATCTGAAATCAAAGAATGTTTTGTCAATGTCCAGGTGATCGCGGGTAATGTTGCGACTGCGGAAGGCGCAAAAAAATTATTGAGAGCAGGGGCTGACGCCATAAAGGTCGGAGTGGGACCAGGCTCTATCTGCACGACAAGAATTGTCGCTGGTGTTGGCGTGCCACAGTTAACAGCTATCCATAATTGCGCTGTTGTGGCAAAAAGATTTGGAAGACCTATTATAGCTGATGGAGGCATTAAATTTTCTGGTGATTTAACAAAAGCTATAGGAGCTGGCGCTCATTGTGTTATGATAGGAAGTCTGCTCGCAGGTACAGATGAAAGTCCTGGTGAACAAATTTTTTATCAGGGACGGCAATATAAGGTATATCGCGGTATGGGTTCATTAGGAGCCATGAAAGATGGCAGCAAGGACCGATATTTTCAAGAAAATGTCAGAACAGAGGCAAAGCTGGTTCCAGAAGGGATTGAAGGCAGAGTGCCATATAGAGGTTCGATTTCCACCACCATCCACCAGCTCGTCGGAGGGTTAAAGGCCGGCATGGGGTATATTGGCTGTAAAACCATAGAGGAACTCAGGCAAAATGCCTGTTTTGCGCACATAACTCTTGCAGGTCTAAGAGAAAGTCACGTCCATGATGTTATAATAACCAAAGAGTCACCAAACTATTGGATTGAGTAAAAAAGGTGTGGCAAATATTTAATATTTGCCACACCTTTTCATTTTTTATAGACAAAACTTCCATACTAAGCAGTATTGAAGTTTTGTCTATAAAAAAATATTTTAAAATAATTATAGAATATTTGTTTAAAGCTCGTTTCTGTATTTTAAAGCGTTAGAGATTGTGACTTCATCCGCGTATTCTAAATCAGCGCCCATTGGAAGCCCTCTTGCTAACCTGGTTATTTTTATATTTTTAAAATTTTTTAAAACTGTTTTTAAATACATTATTGTTTCTTCGCCTTGAATGTCTGGATTAAAAGCTAAAATTATTTCATCTATTTTGTTATTTTTTAATCTTGTTATTAATTGTTTTATATTTAATTTATCGGGAGTAATGCCGTTAAGATTGTCAATTGTTCCGCCAAGAATATGATATACACCACTGAATTTTTCTGTTGTTTCAATCGGATAGATGTCTTGCGGTTTTGCCACAACGCATATAATTTTTTTATTTCGGTTCGGATTAGTGCATATATAACACGGTGATTTTTCCGAAAAATTACAGCATTCTTCACAAACAATTATTTTGTTTTTTAATTCAGCAATTGCCTGTCCGAATTTTTTCAAATCTTGCGGAGATTTTTTTAACAGATGAAAAACAAACTTTTCAGAAGTTTTTGTGCCTATACCAGGCAAAAGATTAAAATATTCTATTAAATTTTTAATAGGATTTGGAAAAAACACACAAATAAAATTACAAATTACAAATTACAAATAAATTACAAATTTAAAATCCAAAAATCAAAATTAAGAACAGACAGTCCGAAAATTATTTAAATGGATTTCTCCCCTGATAAGGGGAGGTTAGGAGGGGTTTAAAGTCCTGGGATATTAAAATTTCCTTGCATCATTTTTTGAGCCATCATTTTTTGTGATTGTTTTATGGCGTCATTTATTATTTTTTTTAAATTATTTGCCAGTTTTTCTTTATCATCTTCATTAGAAATTTCTATATTAATAATTTCCATATTTCCATTCATCTTAATTTTTATTCCGTTTTTTTCAATATCAATAAATTCGTCAGCCAGTGTTCTTTGAAGCTCTTTGCCTTGTTTTTGCAAATCTTTTAATTGTTTAAATTTATCAAACATAAAATTTGTTAAAATTATTTAATTTATTTAAATGAAGTTTTCAATTTATATTTTTTTTCTTTTTCTAAAATTTTCATAATCAGCCAAAAATTTTTCCCCAACTGATTGTTTTGTTTCTGAATCAACTTCTTTCTTTTTTTCTCTTTTTCTTTTTTCTTTTTGAAAATCAAAGACTTTTGCTAATTCTTCTGTTCCAACATCTTTTTCTAAATTTTTTATTTTTTTTCTTTTAATATTTCTTTTTAGGCTTCTTTCAATGGCTTCTTCTTGCCTTCTTATTTGATTTTTTATATCATCTAAATCCATTTCTAAAATTTGTTTTTCTTCATCTGCGGCATTGCTAATTTTTTCAATAATTTTTCCTTTTTTTTCTTTTAATTCGGTCAATGAATCAACAAGTCTTTTATCTGGATCCATTTTTATATTTTTTTTGCCCTCTTCAAGATTCCTGACAGGCATTGTTTCTTGCATAAATTTTTTTGTTTAATTATTAAATAATGTTTTTTATATTGTCTTTAAGTATAATATAACTAAAATAAAAAGTTAAATTTTTCAGTATCCATTTTTAAAATTTAGATTTTAAAATTTTCACAATTCCTTTATTTGTGTCAACTTCAACCCCATTAGATATTTATCTCGTTATATATAAATTATCTAACAAGGTCAACTAAATCCCCTCGTCCGAGGCTGACAAGCGTCTTTTATTTAATAATTTTAACCATTCCTTTATTCGCATATACTTCCACGATTTGCCCATTGCGCAATATTTGCGTAGCGATTTTAGTTCCGATAATGCAAAATTTTTTAGTTCACGAGAAACAATTGTCGCATGACAAGTTATGCCACCTTCGTCAGTCACAAAGACCGCGGCTCTCTTCATAACTGATATGTATTTCGGGTCTGTCATAGAAGCGACTAAGACTTCTCCTTCTTTAAACTTGCTACTTTCTTCAATTAACCTGATTATTCTCACTCTCCCACTGGCTTTTCCTAAAAATGCGCTATTTCCTTTTATTAATTTAATATTTTTATCAATATTACTTGCTTGATCAATTTTGGCATATTTTTATTCTGATAAATTATATTCATATCCATTAAAAATTTTAACTTCATTAAACGGCCAGCCGCGCAACCAAACCTTTCCAATAATTAAATCCTTTGAAACAGCGCCAAAAAAACGGGAATCAAAACTATTATTGCGATTATCGCCTAAGACAAAATATTCATTTTCATTTAAAGTTGTGTTAGTGTTTTTTCTAATATCATCACTATTCAAATATTCTTCATTTATTTCAACTCCATTTGGAAATTCATTATTATAAACAAATACTTGATTATCTTTTACTTCTACTCTTTCACTTGGCAAGCCAATAATTCTTTTAATAAAATATTGTCTTTGATCATTTGGATATTTAAAGATCACGACATCTCCGCGCCTTGGATCATCAAGACGATATCCTATCTCATTGACAATTAAATAATCATGGTTGCTAAAAGTAGGCTCCATTGACGCTCCTTTTACATAAAATGGCTGAATCAAAAAATAACGAATAGGTAAAATTATTATTAAAGAAAAAACAACAGCTTTTATTGCTTCAATCGCAAAAGCTGAAAAATTTTTAAAATATTTTTTAAAATAAAAATTTTTTTGCTTATTATTTTGAAAAGTCTCAGGCTTGTTTTCTTTGATTTGCATAAATTTTAATTATTAGTTAATATATAAGAAATTCAGGGCAAAGAATGTTCTAAAACAATTAAACCACAAAATAAAAAATAATCAAATGAATAAAATAAATTTTTTGCAAAAAAACCATATTAATAATGGTGATGTTTATTATCCGCGCAAAAAATCAAAAATTGCGAAATTTTCAATTTATATTTCAATAATACTGCTTATCTCATTGGCGTCTTTCTCATGGCAAATTTTTTCTTCATATGAAAAAAACAAAAACACAAACGAAACAAACTCAGGAATTATCAGCAGTATTAGGAATGAAATCAAACATTTTGTGACACTCGGCCATTTAAATAAAAATAGCGACAGAAAATTAAAAGGCGAAGAAGGCAACAGAATAAATGTATTACTTTTGGGAATTGGGGGCGAGGGGCATCAAGGAACATACCTTTCTGACACTATGATTGTTGCCAGCGTGGACACTTCACAACAAAAAATTTCTTTAATATCAATTCCGCGCGATCTTTATGTTCCCATAGAAGAATACGGCTGGCATAAAATAAACCACGCCAACGCTTATGGAGAAAATAAAAAACAAGGATATGGCGGTATTTTAGCTTCAAAAACAGTTGGAAAAATTTTTAATATTCCCATACATTATTATGTAAGGGCTGATTTTGACGGATTTAAAAAAATAATAGACGACATTGGCAAAATTAATGTTTATGTCGATAATTCATTTGTTGATGAAAAATATCCTGATAATAATTTTGGATATAATCCCGTGAATTTCCAGCAAGGATCGCAAAATATGGACGGCGACAGAGCGTTAAAATACGCACGATCACGGCATGGAAATAATAATGAAGGATCTGATTTTGCAAGATCAAAAAGACAGCAAAAAATACTGCTGGCTGTCAAAGAAAAAATGTCTAATTTTCATTTTTGGCTAAATCCCAAAAAGATTGGAACTATTCTTGCTAATTTAGAAAATCACATAAATACTAATATGGAAATTCGTGAAATTGTCAGTTTGTCAAATATTTTAAAAAAATGCGATTTTAAAAATATAAATCATATAGTCTTAAGCAATGGCAAAAACGGTCACCTTTATGAAACTAATTTTAACGGCGCTTATGTTCTTTTACCAAAAAATAATGATTTTACTTCATTAAAAATTTTGGCTAAAAATATATTTGATCCAGGAGTTGTTGCTGGAGCTACCAGCCAGCAAAATTCTTATGCTTCCATTGAAGTACGAAACGGAACAAAAATAACTGGTTTAGCCGGAAAAATAGCTCAAGATTTAAAACAGAACCAATTTAAAATAACAAAAATAGGCAACGCTAAAAAACAGGATTACAAACAAACAATTATCTACGATTTGACTCGCAACAGCAGGACTGATGAATTAATTTTTTTAAAAAATAGGTTAAACGCTGTCGTAAGCTTGACTGTCCCTGATTGGCTAACATCACAAACCGTTTCTGGCGCGAAAATTGGTCTGACTAATCCAGACTTCAACAGCTTGGCTGATTTTATAATTATCCTTGGCGAAAACGCGGATAGATAGAATAAATTATTTTAAAAATTTTTTGTATCAAAAATAACAAAATATTAACTAATTAATTAACAATAAATCTACGAAACATTTTACAAGAACAGAAGATTTTAGGATAGAAGAATGTTCAGAACTTTTTCGTCGTATGAAAATTTTTGAAGAGGGATTTAAGCAAGGCGACAATTTTGCCAACCTTTGTCTTGGCAAAATTATTGCCTCAATGTTTTTACAGGAAAGCACAAGAACATCAGATTCAATAAAAGCGGCTATTGTAAAATTAGGCGGAGGATGGTTTGGGATGGATGTGATTAAAGGAATATATCTTGAATCAATGGCGAAGTTGAAGTAGATAAAAGCTATTTTGGAGGCAGAAGAAAAGGCAATTGTGGCAGAGGAGTAGCTGGTAAAGTCCCCGTATTTGGCATACTTAAGCGAAAAGGAAATATTTATACCAAGATAGTGAGTGATGTCTCCAGTAAGACCTTGCGGAAGATGATCAGAACCAATGTTATTTCCAAGAGCATTGTCTATTTAGATAGTTTCAGGTCTTATGACGGACTGGTCTTGGATAGTTTCAAACACTATCGTATCAATCACAGTAAAACGTTTGCCAACAGTAAGAGACAACACATTAACGGCATAGAAAACTTTTGGGGATATGCCAAAGCCAAGTTGAAAAAGTACTATGGAATTAACAGAAAATACTTCTATCTTTATCTAAAAGAGATGGAGTTTTGTTTCAACCACAGAAAATACTCAAATTTAGGCTTGCTTATCAGGAAAATTCTACTTTCTAATAACTCTGTTTTAGATTAACTCCGGAAATTTTATATAACTTTTAATTTATAATATGGATAACAATATGAAAAAAGAATGCAGAATAAAACAGTTTCCAGTATCATTTTTTTCAATGATTTTAGGAATGTGTGGCTTTACCATAGCCTTTCAAAAAGCTGAACAAATTTTACAAATGCCAATACATTTAAGTTGGTACATTTTAATGATGACAATCTTATTTTTCATTATTATTTCAATTGTTTATCTAACAAAAATGATCAGGTTTAAAGATGATGTAAAAAATGAGTTTAATCATCCTATTAAATTGAGTTTTTTTCCGACATTTTCAATAAGTTTGCTTTTATTAAGTGTAGCGTTTTTGTCTGTAAGTATGATTATATCAAAATATTTATGGCTTACAGGTACGATAATCCATTTTATTTTTACTATCAAAATTATCTCTATTTGGATTCAACATAGCAAATTTGAAATCAAACATATGAATCCTGCTTGGTTTATTCCTGCGGTAGGTAATATATTGGTGCCAGTTGCCGGGGTTAGTCATTTTTCTTCTGAAATATCTTGGTTTTTTTTCAGTATAGGATTATTTTTTTGGATAATATTATTAATTATATTCTTTAATCGTATTATTTTTCATAATCCATTGCCTGATAAATTATTGCCAACATTTTTCATTTTAATTGCTCCGCCAGCTGTAGGATTTATTTCGTTTGTTAAACTAACAGGAGAAGTAAACGAATTTTCCAAAATATTGTATTATTTTGGTTTATTTATTGTTTTTTTATTATTCGCACAGATAAACTTATTTAGAAAAGTAAAATTTTATCTTTCATGGTGGGCATATTCTTTTCCAATCGCTGCGATAACGATAGCAACCATTCTAATGTTTTATGAAACTAATGTTGAGATGTTTAAATATTTATCATGGATATTATTTTCTGTGTTGAATATAATCATAGTTTCATTGTTAGTAAAAACAATTATTGCCACTTCGAAAAGAGAAATTTGTATTGAAGAAGAATAAGGAGTTTTGGGACCACCGCCAAATATCGCATATTATGAAGCATTATCAGAAACCTCGCTTCGCTCAATTTTGCATAATGCCCGCGTTTACAGCGCTGTTATGCTCCGCGAAGCTTCGCATAACAGCGCTTATACGAAATGCAGCTTCGGCAAGCAAAGCTTGCCTGCGCGTCATTTCTCATAAGCGCGGGCGTTATATTTGATAATAAAAAATTCATTTTTATTTTTTAAAAAAATATTTAATTAACTAACCAATAATTTTATGGCTATTCCTAAAAAAATAACAAATTTTTTGGAAAAACATAACATCAACTACGAAATTTTAGAGCACAAAACAGTTTATACTGCTTTTGATATGGCGCAGACTATGAAGAAAAAATTAAGCCAAATCGCGAAGACATTAGCGCTGAAAGTAGACAAAAAGCATATTTTAGTCGTGGTTCCGGCTGATCGCAAAGTGAATTTTGACAAGCTTAAAAAGCTTTTGAAAGCTAAACAGATTAAAATTGTTAAAGAAATTGATATGGTAAAGGTTTTTAAAACAAAAAAAGGAAATCTGCTTCCGTTTGGAACTTTTCATAAGGTTCCTGTTTTTATTGATAAAACACTTTTAAAAACCAGAATAATTATTGTGAGCGGAGGAAGCTACACAGAATCTTTAAAATTAAAAGCTATGGATTTATTAGAGCACGGAGGCGAAGCATTAACTGCTTTTTCAAAACAGCATAAATTTAAAAAAGCGCGAAAAATCAAGCCAAAAAAGAAAAAGACTGTCGCGAAAAAGGCAGCAAGAAAGAAACCAACAGCTAAAAAAATTATAAAATCAAAACCAGCTAAAAAACGCAAGGCGAAAAAATAAAAAAGTCTCAATATATTTTATAGTTGAGACTCATTGCTTGGATTATTATTAGTTTGTTTAGTAGTATATATATCCGCCGCATGCTTCCTTTAAAATTTTTTCAAATTTTTTTTCTGTTATTTCTGGAAATTCTTCTTTCAAATATATAGATAATTTATAGATAGTGCGTGAATAAAAATGTTCCATTGGACTATGAACACAGGCAAATCCATCTCCTCCGATTTTTATGTATTCATTTAATGTATTAATAAATCCCTTTATGTCAGGGTTATTAATGTCTAGTTATTCAACTATAACAGAATAAACATGTCCGACCGGAGCATAAGCCTTGCCTAAATCCCTATATCTTTTTATTGTTTTTTTCTTCATCATCTATTCTTTCTTCGTCCAACATTGAATGATTTTTAAAAGCATCCATGAATTGGCTCCTCCTTTTATTGTATTTATTTAGAATGTTAACACGATTGAGACTTTTGTCAATAAAAAAATTAAAAAAAATAAATTTTTATGCTTAAAGTTCAGCTTGACCAGTTTAACGGTCCTTTGGATTTATTATTATCGCTGATTAAAAAAGAAAAATTAGACATAACTCAAATTTCTTTAGTAAAAATTACTGATCAATATTTGTCTTATGTTGAAGAATTTAAAAATGTGGCTACTGACGAGGTAGCTGATTTTTTATTAGTGGCGGCTAAGCTTGTTTTTATTAAATCCAAAGCGTTGTTGCCGAAAGAGGAAGAGGAAGACGATGAAGAGGAAGAATTATTGCGCCAATTAAAAATTTACAAGCAATATTTTGAAGCTTGTAAAAAAATAAATAAAATTATATTAGAGGAAAATTTTTTATTTACGCGCGACAGTAAAATAAAAAATCAAGTTGTTTTTAGCCCACCTAAAAATCTTAAAACATCAATATTGCACAAATCATTTAAAAATTTTTTGCATAATTTGAAAAAAGATGATTTTATAATAGATAGAGATAAAATAATGAGAAAGATTTCTATAAGCGATAGAATTAAAGAAATACATTCTATAATAAAGGACAGAAAAGAATTTATTTTAAATCAATCAATTGTCTCTTGGGTATTTAAAAGCGAGCGAATAGTAAGTTTTTTGGCTGTTTTAGAACTTAATAATCGTCAGGATATTTTTATAAAACAAGATGAACTTTTCGCTGATATTGTAATTTCTAATGTCTAAAATTTAATTTTATGAATTTAAAATCAAAAATCGAAAGTATTTTATTTGTCGTTAATAAGCCGTTGTCTGCTGGGAAAATCGCTAAGTTTGTGGAAGCTGATAAAAAGAAAATTAAACAGGAGTTAAGCGAGCTTATTAATGAATATAAAGAAAAAAATAGCGGAATTATTATAGTAAAAAATTTAATAAGCTATCAGATGACTACTAATCCTGCTAATGCTGATATAATTAAGAAATTTTTAAAAGAAGAAGTGTCAGGAGAATTAACCCAGCCAGCTTTAGAAACATTAACTATTATTGCTTATCGCGGACCAATTTCAAAACCAGAATTAGAGCAGGTTAGGGGAGTCAATTGTGGATTAATTTTGAGAAATTTAAGAATCAGGGGATTGATAGAGCAAAATCAAGGAAAAGATTTAAAAAAGAAATTGGAAAATAAAGATGATAATTTTTTGCAGGAAGAAATATATTATAATGTTAGTTTTGATTTTTTAAAGTTTTTAGGAATAAGTTCTATTGAAGAATTGCCTGAATTTGAAAAATTAAGTAAGCAAGAAATTTTTTAGCAATAATTTTATGCCTTTGATTTTAATTTTAATTTTATCGCTTAATATTATTTATCCTACAGCTAATGAAAATTTTAATAATAATTTAGATAAACAGTTTCCTAAAAAATTTGTTAATGACAGTTTAGGAATATCAACAACAGCTAAAAGCGTTTTGGTTGTTGATAAAGAAAGCAACAAAATATTATTTGCGAAAAACAAGAATGAAGTTTTACCAATCGCCAGCATCACAAAGTTGATGTCTGTTTTAATTTTATTGGATTGTGAAATTGATTGGAGGCAAGAGGTTGTTATAAAGAAAGAAGACAGGCGCGAGGGTGGAAGAATTTATCTTGGTTATGGCGAAGTAGTTACTGCAAAAGATTTACTGAATTTAGCTTTAATTGCTTCAGATAATCAGGCAATTATTGCTTTGGCAAGAATTAGCAATTTAAGCAACGAAGATTTTGTAAAATCAATGAACGTGAAAGCAAAAGAATTAAAAATGGGAAAAACAGAATTTTTTGATCCAGCTGGACTTAATCCAAAAAACGTTTCAACAGCGGAAGATTTAATAAAATTAAGCGTTGAGATTTTTAATCACGATAATATTGTTGAGATTTTAAGCAAGGATAAATATTTTTTTAGAAATATAAATATAGGCAGATTTCATCAAGTTTTTTCCACCAACAGACTCTTAAATAGTTTTTTAGCTGACAAAGGCTCGGAATATTTTTTAAATGCCGGAAAAACAGGGCATTTAGAAGAAGCAGGATATTGTTTTTTTTGTGAGGCAAAAAATAATAATGGAAATAAAATTTTTGTCGTGATTTTAGGAAGCGAAACAAATCAGAGCCGTTTTCAGGAAGCGAAAGCGTTAATCAGCTGGGTTTTCACAAATTGGGAATGGGAAAAATCTGATGCTTGATTTTTGTTTGTTTTCTGCTAAAATTTATTTATATGTTTGATTTGAATTTAATTGAAACGTTTAAAAATTTGTCTCCTGAATTTGCGACTTTTTTAATCGCGATGATTCCAGTTACGGAATTAAGGGCGTCAATTCCAATTGCTTTGGTGGTCTATGAATTACCAATATGGTCGGCCATATTATTTTCTGTCTTAGGCGATATGGTGCCAATGTTTTTTGTTTTAATTGGCGTGGAAAAAATTTATTTTTTTATTTCTAAAAAATCAGAAAGATGCAAAAAACTTTTTGATTGGTTTTTTAAAAGAACAGAAAATAAATTTTCAGGAAAATACGCGAAATACGGAGCAATTGCTTTGATTTTTTTTGTAGGAGTTCCATTGCCATTTACTGGATCATGGTCTGGTTCTGTTGCGGCTTTTCTTTTCCGTATTTCTTTTTATAAGGCATTTCCTTTGATTATGGCAGGAATATTAATTGCTGCTACTTTAGTTACTTTAATTACTTTAGGATTTATAACAGTATTTTAAAAAAATAACATATATTCTATGAAAAAATTTTACATTATAGCTAATTGGAAAATGAAGCTTAATTTTCAAGAGAGCATTGAGCTTTTTAATGAAATTAAACAAAATTTCCTTGAAAAAAATCAAGCTGAAATTGTTGTTTGTCCTTCTTATGTTCCGCTTTTTGAAATAAATAAAAATAATATCGATAGAAAAATAAAATTAGGAGGTCAAGATGTTTTTTGGGAAGAAACAGGAGCTTACACGGGGGAAATTTCCTGTGAAATGTTAGAAGACGTTGGATGCGAATATGTTATTATCGGGCATTCAGACAGAAGAAAGTATTTTAAAGAAACCGATGAGATGGCGCATTATAAAGTAAAAACAGCTTTAAAATCATCTTTAACTCCGATTTTGTGCGTAGGCGAGAATTTTCAAGAAAGGCAGGAAAATAGGAAAGATTATGTTATAATAAGCCAGATTACAAAAGCATTATCAGGAATTGATTTTAGCGGATCAGAAAAAATGATTATTGCTTATGAGCCTGTCTGGGTAATAGGTTCTGGGCAAGCAATAAAACCGGAAGACGCTGAATATATGCATCAAATTATTAAGCAGACTTTGATTGATATTTTCCCTATTGAAATAGTTGAAAAATGTTTTAAAATTATTTATGGTGGAAGCATCAATGCGGGAGTTGTTAAAAATTTTTTAATTCAGCCGAATATTTGGGGGGTTTTAGTTGGAAGCGACAGTTTGAATTCTAAAAAATTTATTGATATAATTAGAGAAGTAAATACGATTAAATAAAATTTTATGTATAATATAATACCTTTTTCTGTTATAATAGTTAGTTTTGCGATTATTTTGTTTATTATAATAAGAAAATTTCCAACCATTTCTTCAATTGATATTGAATCTTTGCCAAAAGAACAGCAAGACAGATTGCGTGAAAAAATAGTTATAGACAGAATAAAAAGAAGATTAAAGAAATTAGCCGTTTTAAACAGAATTTTTTTTGTTGATAAATTAAGCGGTTTAATTAAGAAAAAATTTAAAACGCTTTATGACAAACTTTTAGATTTGGAAAAAATATACAAATTTAAGCCAAAGATGGAACATTTTAAAATAAAGCATAAAAACAATTCTGAAGATATTTTAGAAGAAGCAAAGTTATTATTAGCAGATAATAATTTAGAGGAGGCGGAAAAGAAATTTGTTGAAGCCATTGGTTTAAATCCGCAAAATATTAAGGCGTATAAAGGATTAGGAAAAATTTACTTAGAGTTAAAACAATATGAGCAAGCAAAAGAAGTTTTTGAGCATATAATCAAATTAGATGATAAAGACAGTTACGCGTATTTTGCTTTAGGCGAAATTAATTCAAATAAAGGAGATATAATTTGCGCGAGAGAAAATTTTTTAAAAGCTGTTGAACTTAAAAAACACGATGCTCCCATGTTGATAGAATTGGCAAAAGTTTGCCAAATTTTGGGATATAATGAGGAGGCGCAGTCGCATTTAAAAGAAGCTGTGAATGTAGATCCGAATAATCCAAAATATCTTGATTATTTGATTAAAGCAAGTATAGATCTAAAAGATAAAAATTTAGCTGAAAATATATTATATAAATTAGAAAAAATAAATCCTGAAAACAACAAAATAGAAGAATATAAAAAAGATATTAAAGAATTAAATTAATAAATTTCTTTGCATTGCAAAATTTGATTTAGATTTTGCGGTTAAAATAAATTTAGTAAAAGAGTATGGAAAAGAATTTATCAAAATTAGAAAAAATTTTGGAAGTAAAATTTAATAACGAAGATTTATTAAGGCAGGCGTTTGTCCATAGGTCTTATTTGAATGAGCATCCTAATTTTAGATTAGGTCAAAATGAAAGGCTGGAATTTTTAGGCGACGCGGTTTTAGAGCTTGCGATAACTGATTATTTATTTAAAAAATATCCCAACGAAGATGAGGGCAAGCTTACTAATTTAAGGGCAAGCATGGTAAATACGCAGATGCTGGCGAAATTGTCTGATGAATTTAAATTCGGCGATTTTTTATATTTAAGCAAAGGAGAGCGTCAGGACAACAATAAAAAAGCGCGCGAATCTATTTTAGCTAATTGTTTTGAGGCAATTATCGGAGCTATTTATTTAGACCAAGGGTTTAGAATAGCTAAAAGTTTTTTAAAAAAAATTTTTAATAAAGAAATTCCTAATATTTTTGAAAAACAGCTTTATTTAGATCCAAAAAGCAGATTTCAAGAAATAGCGCAGGAACAATTCAGCATAACTCCTCATTATAGAGTTTTAAAAGATGAAGGACCTGACCATGAAAAGATTTTTACAATTGGCGTTTATATCGGCGATGAATTGATTGCTCAAGCAAAGGGGAGTAGTAAGCAGATAGCGCAGGTAGACGCCGCAAAAAAAGGCCTTAATAAAAAACATTGGAAATAATTATTATTATAATTTTAAGTATATAAATCTAAATAATATTTTTATCATTTAGAAATTGTATATTTAGATTTCAAATTTATGTTAGAAACAAGCAAGGATGTCTTATTTATTATTTTAGCTTTTTCTATTTTATGGCTCACGGTTTTTATCTCTTTTATTTTGTATTACATTGTTAGAATTTTTAGAACAGCTGGAAAAATTATTAACAAAACAGAAAATACAATCAGCAAAATTGACGATTTAGTTGATTTCTTGAAAAATAAAATAGGAAAATCAACATCGCATTTGATTTTATTGGCTGAATTAGTTAAACAAGGAATGAGCTTGATCCAAAATAAAAAGGACAGAGATAAAAATTCGCCAGCTGGCGGAAAAAAATCCAAAAAATAATTTAATTATAATAAATTTTAAAAAATGAAAATTCATAATCATATAATTAGTCTTGAAACTAAAACCACTTTGGATTTTATTGATATTACCGAAAAGATTCAGGAAGTTATAAAAAATGTTAAAATAGAAAATGGCGTAGTTAATATCCAAAGTCTTCATAC
>JAYEJU010000055.1 GCA_034660655.1 Patescibacteria group bacterium
AGAAAAGCAAAAGGAGACAATATTACTAAAATCCAAAGCGCGGCGATCCTTATTACAAGAACTAAAGTAATTGCCGCTATTACTACTAAAGCTATTATAGAAAAAACTAAAGCTAAAATCATTGTGCCCGCAATTGATAAAGCTGAAATTTCTTCATCAGAGTTTGCCAATGTCTCTTTCCATTCAGAAAAATTAAGAAAATCTTTTAATCCAATCATATCAGCAAAATTGCCCATTCCTATTTCAGAAATTCCGCTTACAAAAGTAAGCATTACTATTTGCGAAATATCAATTACAACTCCGCAAATTGCTTTTGAAAAATTTATTAAAACAGCCATTATAACCAGCTTAGGCAACCAATTCCGATAACTATAACTTTCTATCCGCAAAATTGAACCAACAGCTATTATTAAAAGAATAATAATAAACCCCATATTGCAAAGATCGCGGATAATTTCCCAGCCAACTTTCACAGGCTCAGCATCTATAAATCCGTTAAATTGCGCCGCTGATATAAAAAAACCCATCATCTGACCGATTAATAATCCTATAATCCAAACAGGGACATATATTATTTGAGACAAGGCGACTAATAAATCCTCCTGCCACCAGGAGAGATCGGTTCCTCTAGGGGCATCTGCCGCATAAACAAAATTTCCTAATACAATAAAAAAAAGAAACAAAAAAATTGCTATAAAAAATACTTTTTTGTTTATTTTTTTATATATTAGGTTGACAAAACGCATATTATATGCTAAGATTTTAATTAACTTAAGCTTGAACATTATACAAAATAAAATAAAAGGAGAATTAAAACAATGAAAAAAATTATTTTTCTGTCTTTTCTTTCCATGGCATTAGTAATCCCTTACTCCGCAAATGCTGGGTGCGGATGCGGTCTCCCCGGTAACTTACCAGCCCCACCACCTAAATATGAAAAAGTTTGGAACCAAGCAGCTCAAAAACTTGACGGTTTCAACAGGGACTTGCTCAAACTGTGGAAATGCCCCACAGCTTATCCATATTTACTGCTTGGAGGAAAAAAAGGGTATATGCTTTTCTACCCAATAAAACAATACGGAAGAAATACTCATAAATCATGCATGTGGGTTGCTGGATTTATTTATAAAAATAACATTTGGCGACTTCATGAAATGTATTATTTAAATGGAAATCTAGAAGATCGGTTTCCAGGACTTTACCTCTCAATCATAATGAGTGAAAATTATGACTGGGATGAACCCTAAAATTTGAATTAATTCCGCCGGATAAGTCGGAAAAATTTGCTCCTTCTCTCCCCACCAACCAGATCTGTGTTGGCCCCTCCTCCAACACGGGTCGCAACCTGTCCTGGACTATTAGCTATCAAAGCTTTCGGTCCGGGACTTTTTCTTTTTAGAATTTTTTTATCAAAAAACTATTAAACTCTTGTAAATAATAAACCTCAAAAATCACTTTTAAGCTTATCTTGAATTATAAATATTATAACATAAAAATAAAAAACAACCAATAAAAAAATAAAAGTTTTCAACAGTTGGATTTTGTATAAAAAAACAAAAATTCGTTTTTTATAAACGAATTTTTTTTAACTATTTTTTTATATATTATCTTGACAAAACGCATATTTTATGATATTCTTAAAATTGAAATCTGAACCTTGAAATAAATAAAAATAAAATAAAGAGAGGTAAAAAAAATGAAAAAGGTTATAACTGCGTGTTTTATTATTTTAT